>CALMOP010000226.1 GCA_937871775.1 uncultured Gemmatimonadota bacterium
ATCCAAACGCCGCTTCCATCGCCGATAATAGGTCACCCCGAACATCCAGCTGAGTGGAAGGCCCAGGGTAAAAAACATCACCACGAGGAGGTCCTCGCTCACGCTGTACCCCTGGGAAGCTCCGCACCGGTGGCCCCGCCTCGCTGGGAAGCGCCCCCACTGGTGCAGTGTTTCCGAAGGCAGCCGGTCATCCCTCGCCCCCGGGAAGCGCCTCCCGGTCCCGGCCCCGGGCCAGGAGCCGTTCGGTGAAGTCCACCCGCTCGTGCAGCTCGGCCAACTCGCCGCGCATCCGGTCCAGCTCCTCGAGGACCCCGGGATCGGAGGCCGACTCCTCCCGCCCCCGGATCCGGGACGCGATGGCCCGGCCGATGGGGCTGAAGGAGACCGCGATCAGCGTGCCCCCGCCGAAAATGAGGAGGATGGCGAGAATGCCTTCCACATCCATGCTCAGTGCGCCTCGTGCGGGTCCCGACCCCGGGTGAGCAGCCGCTCAGCGAAGTCGAGGCGTTCCTGGGTGTCATAGACCTGCTGCTGCAACTGCTCCACCTGTTCCCGAAGCGCGGCCAGATCAGCGCTCACCACCGGGTCCTCCAGCCTGCCCTGCTGTTTGGCCCGGGCGTATTGCACCACGCCCCATACGATCGCACCGGTCGTCAGAATCCCGGTGACCATCCCGGCGACCGCAACGATGGCCTCACCTGGTCCCATGTCTCATCCCCGTGGCAGCTGGTCGGCCTGCCGGTGCTGCGCCAGGAGACGTTCGGCGAAGTCCACCCGGTCCTGAGTCTCCGCCAGCTGGAGTTTGAGCTGGTCGAGCTCCTGGGCCAGTGACTCCACCCGGTTCTCCATGAACTCCTCGTCCGCCGACCTGCCCCCGATCCGCCGCGCGAAGGCCTGACCGATCGGACCCAGGATCTTCACCGCGGTCCACCCCATGATGCCCAGGATCGGGATGGCGCCCAGCAGCGCCGCCACGACCAGCCCCACGGTCGGCCCGGTATCCACCGCGACTTGCAGCAGCATCATCTCAGTTCTGACGGTTGTTCGGTGGACCCTGCCCTGGCCTCGAGGCAGTGCACCCGCGTACGGGGAGACGTTTCAGAATGTTTCATTGATTCTTCCCCTTCAATTGCACCAGGCGTTCGCGCGCCAGCTTCCGACCGGTTGGTGTCGCGGCCAGGCCTCCGCCGGCGGTCTCCCGGTAGCGCACGTCCATGGTCCTGCCAATCTCTCCCATGGTGTCGATGACCTCGTCCACCGGTATCGGAAACCGCACTCCGGCCAGAGCCATTTCGATGCCGGCCAGCGCCATGGCGGCACCGGTCGCGTTGCGGTAGACGCAGGGCACCTCGACCAGCCCTCCCAGGGGATCACAGACCAGGCCCAGCGTACCCTGCATGGTCAGAGCGCAGGCGTGGGCTGCCTCCACCGGAGAGCCGCCGAGCAGGTCCACGCCGGCGGCCGCGGCCATACCCGCTGCGGCGCCGGTTTCGGCCTGGCAGCCGCCCTCGGCGCCCGACAGGGAGGCCCGCACCGCCACCACCGCGCCGACCAGCCCGGCTGCGGCCAGCGCCCGGATCAACGTGGCATCTGAGACGGGCCGCAGCTGAGACAGACCGAGCAGCACCCCCGGCAGCACTCCGGCGCCGCCGGCGGTGGGTGCGGCGACGATCACCCCCATGGCAGCGTTGACCTCCTGCACCGCCAGCGCCGCCGCCAGGGAGGCGGTGAATACGGTACCTGCCAGGGGGCCCTTGCCGTTCGCCACCCGGGCCGCGTCTCCACCCACCAGCCCGCTGACGCTCCGAAGGTCACCGGGCAGACCACGCGCGATCGCCTGGCGCATGACATCAAGGGCCCGTTGCAGGGTCGCCTCGACCTCCTCCCGCGAGCGCAGGCCATCGGCCGCTTCGGAGCGCAGGGCCAGCTCCCCGAGCGAGAGACCATCACGCTCGGCCTGCTCGACCGCCTCGACCAGCGACTCGAACATCAGGATACCCGCGGGATCGAGCGGATCATGCTCACGGCGGGGATGGCCCGGATGGCCTCCATGGCCTGCGGGCTGGCGGGCTGATCGAGTTCGTAGACGTGGATCGCCTCGCCGCCCTTGTGGTGCCGGGACACCTTCATGGTCGCGATATTGTCCCCTTGTCGTGCCAGGGAAGAGCTGACTGCGGCAATGATGCCGGGAACGTCCTGGGCGATAAAGACGAGAGTGGGAAAGGCGCCGGTCACCTCGACCGGGAATCCGTCGATCCCGGTGATCAGGATGCGGCCTGCACCCACGGAGGATCCGGTCACCACCACCTGGTGCCCCCCTCCTCGGACCGTCAGTCGGGCGGTGTTGGGGTGATGGTTTCCCCGAAGCTTGGCATTGGCGAAGCTCAGGGTGAGCCCCGCCCGTTCGGCCAGCACCAGGCTTTCCCGCAGCCGCTCGTCATCGGGAGCGAATCCCAGCAGGCCACCGGCGATGGCCCGATCGGTACCATGGCCGGCGCCGGTCCGCGCAAACGAGCCGTGCAGCTCGATCCGGGCCGACTCCGGTTCGCCAGCGACCAGGCTCCGGGCAAACCGGCCGATCCGGCAGGCACCGGCGGTATGGGAGGACGAGGGCCCGACCATGACCGGGCCTATGATGTCGAGGATCGAAACCATGGCACGAACTTAGGGATTCGGAGCGGAGGGCGACAGGGGTTCCGCGTAGCGGGTTCCCCGTGGCGGGTTGTTGACGGCGCCGCGGGGAGGTGTGTTGCGTGGCGCGTGATGCGTGGTGGGAGGTGGGTTCCGGGTTCCGGGTGACAGGCGATGGGCTACGGGGACTGGCCTTGACCTCAACGTATGACGCAGGACCCGTTACGCCCCAACGCATCACGCATCACGCATCACGCACCACGCAACACCGCACCACGCGCTACAGCAGCTCGACGTCCCGGATCTCGCCCAGACTCATCGCGATCTCGGTCGTCTCATCGCCGAGTGGATGCAGGTACACCTCATGGGCGGTGACGTGGGTATCGACGCTGGTGGGCACCCCGGTCACTTCCTGCCGATCGGTGGTGACGATGCGAACGGCGCATTCGTGACTGCCGGCGTACCCCAGCACCGAGACAATCTGTTCGTAGGTCAAGGGGCCTCCAGGAAGCGAGCAGCTGGAATCTACGACAGGGGCTGCCGGCTGCCCATGGGCGGGGCTCGGCTCAACCTTGCCTCTCCAGAGCCACCGGCAGGGGGTACTCCGGAGTCCTGGCGGTGCCCAAGACCGAGGCCGGTCGTGGACCTCGTGACCCCGCACCCGGACCCGGGCCCCTCGGGGTACCCACCCCGATGCCCAGCGGTGCGGTGGGGCGATTGGCCCCACCGTACCGGTTAATCAGCCTGGGTAGCCCCTGGTCTCGGGCTACTCCACCCGATCCGTGCAGCGCTCCTTGCAGCGGGGATCCCGGCTGCTCTGGGACTGGTGTTCCCCCTAGTGTGAGTCTCGCCCCGGGCTCTGGACCTTCAGGTGGTAGGTCACATCCAGGGTGAAGCCGAACGTCGGAATGGCCCCGTGCACGTGGATGGTGTGTGGGCCCGGCGAGGGCGGCGCGAGCATCACGTAGTAGCCGTCCGCGAACGAGCGATATCGGGTGCAGCCGGGACCGGTGGGCATGCAGGAGCCCGCCGGAGCGTCATAGCCGAACAGCTGCAGGATGTTGTTGTCCGGCAGGGTGAGGCGGTAGGCCCGGGGCGACTGCACCCGGTAGCTGGCGATGTCGGGAACCGGAGCACCGTCCAAGTTAGCAGCGACATCGACCGCCAGGTCCATTTGCGCCGCGGCGCAGGCGCGCCACTCCGCCTCTGTCGTCCCGTTGCCCTCGACATTGGAGCACTCGCCGTTGAGGACCGGGACCAACAGGACCTTTCCCGCCGGCACCACACAGGCGTTCCGGACCGCAGTGCCCGTGGCATTGAACACGCCGGCGAGGAACCAGACCGGCCCCGATTGACCACTGCTACAGAGCGACCCGGTTTCGTCGAACAGCGGATTGGAGGGAACCGGAATGCCGTAGGCCCATTGCCACCAGGCCGCCGTCCACTCGCCGTAACTGCGCCCGAACACCCGCTCGCCCGGGGGAACCACCATGGTCTGGGTTGACCCGGAGTTCGCGGCGATGCCCGGGTCGTTCTCGGCCAGCGAATTCGAGTCTGAACAGGCGGCGAGTAGAGTCGTGACCGCCACAGCCGTCAGCGGGAGCAGCGAGAATAGCCTTCGCGCGCGATTCATCATTCCTCCGGGGATTGAGTGTGGTGAGTACTGGGGTCGGTTCATTTGGCCGTCACCTGCCCGCTGACGCCCAACCCGCCGCTCTCGACGACCACGTGGCCAGCACGAGTGCGGAGTGTGACCCGGATCGAGTCTGAACCGGCGACCTCGTAGTGGAACCTCGCTGGAGTGGAGCGCGGTCGCCGCCCACCGCACCAGCGTCGACGGCAATTGTGTCACTGAAGAGTCAAGTGGGAGTCAAGTCGTGGTGGGGAACAACGGAAGGAGCGTCGGGGGGGGGAGCGACCAGCCCCCGCAGCGACAGCGGGGGGGGAGGCGGACATCACGATGGGGGTGCTCCGGACTGGCGGACTATCTCCCGGATTCGGGGCCGAGCACCCGGCTCAGGAACCGGGCGGTGTGGCTGCCGGGCACCTGGGCCACCTGCTCGGGCGTTCCCTGGGCCACGATCTCGCCGCCGCGGTCGCCCCCCTCGGGACCGAGATCGATGATCCAGTCGGCCGTCTTGATCACGTCGAGATTGTGCTCGATCACCAGCACCGTGTTGCCCTTGTCGACCAGCCGGTGGAGCACGCTGAGCAGCAATCGCACATCCTCGAAATGGAGCCCGGTGGTCGGCTCATCCAGGATGTACAGGGTGCGGCCGGTGTCCCGCTTGGCCAGCTCGGTGGCCAGTTTCACCCGCTGGGCCTCGCCCCCGGAAAGGGTCGTGGCCGCCTGCCCCAGGTGGACGTACCCCAGTCCCACATCGTTCAGCAGCTCGAGCTTCTCGGCGATCCGCCGCTGGGCCTCGAAGAATCCCAGCCCGTCCTCGACGGTCAGATCCAGTACCTCGGCGATACTGCGGCCCTTGTAGCGGACCTCGAGGGTCTCCCGGTTGTAGCGCTTCCCCTTGCACACCTCACAGGGGACGTACACATCGGGCAGGAAGTGCATTTCGATCTTGACCAGCCCGTCCCCCTCGCAGGACTCGCACCGCCCGCCCTTCACGTTGAACGAGAACCGACCCGGCCCGTAGCCGCGCAGCTTGGCCTCCGGCAGCTGGGTGAACAGCTCCCGGATGGGGGTAAAGAGCCCGGTGTAGGTGGCCGGGTTGGAGCGGGGCGTCCGACCGATCGGGCTCTGATCGATATCGATGACCTTGTCGATCGCGTTGAGCCCTTCCAGGGCGCGGTGCTGTCCCGGGATCAGCTTGGCGCGGTAGAAGTGCCGGGCCAGGGCCTGATAGAGGATATCGGTGACCAGGCTGGACTTGCCGGAACCCGAGACCCCGGTCACCGCGACGAACAGCCCCAGCGGAATGTCGACCGTGAGGTCCTTGAGGTTGTTGGCCCGGGCCCCGATGATGCGGAGCCGCCGGGACGGCTGCGCCGCGCGACGGCCTGACGGCACCGGAACCCGCAGCTCGCCTCTCAAGTAGCGGGACGTGAGCGAGGTCGGATGCTGCAGCAGCTCCGCGACGGTACCTTCGGCAACCAGCTCCCCCCCGAACCGTCCGGCCCGCGGCCCCAGATCGATCACATGGTCCGCCGCGCGGATGGTCTCCTCATCGTGTTCCACCACCAGCACGGTGTTGCCCAGGTCCCGGAGGTCCCGGAGCGTCGCCAGCAGGCGCTCGTTGTCCCGCTGATGCAGTCCGATGCTCGGCTCGTCCAGCACGTACAGCACCCCGGTGAGCCGGGAACCGATCTGGGTGGCCAGCCGGATGCGCTGCGCCTCGCCTCCCGAGAGGGAGCCGGCGGAGCGGCCCAGGGTGAGGTAGTCCAGTCCGACATCTCGCAGGAACCGCAGCCGATCGATCACCTCCTTGAGAATCGGACCGGCGACTTCCGGGTCGAGCGCCGGCGCGTCGGACTCGCCGGGCGGCGCCCCGGCCCCTCGAAGGGGCAGGCCGGCGAAGAAGTCACAGGCCCCCGAGACCGGGAGATCGACCACCTCGCCCAGCCCCTTCCCACCCACGGTCACGCTGAGCGACTCCGGCTTGAGCCGTCTGCCGCCGCAGGCGCGGCAGGGCTCCTCCACCATGAAGGGCTCCAGACCCACCCGGACCGAGTCGCTGGAGCTCTCCCGATAGCGGCGCGCCACGTTGGCCACGATGCCTTCCCACTCGCTCTCGTAGTCGCCCCGCGGCCGGCCACCGTCCACCTGGAACCGGAGCTTGCGGTCGGGGAGGCCGCGGAGCAACGCCTCGCGCGCCGGCTCCGGCAGCTCTCCCCACGGCGCCGCCAGGTCGAACTTGAGCGCCTTCGCCAGGGTGGGCAGCACCACCTTCCGGAGATAGCCGCTCGGCTCTCCCCAGGGCAGCACTACCCCCTCAAGAATCGAGATGCTGGCATCGCCGAGGATCAGGTCGGCGTTGACCTCTCGCCGGAGGCCCACACCATGGCATTCGGGACAGGCCCCGAACGGCGAGTTGAAGGAGAACTGCCGCGGTTCGAGTTCGGGGAGGGAGAGGCCGCAGGTCGGACAGGCGTACCGCTCACTGAAGACCTGGGAACGGGGAACCGGGGCCGGGGAACGGTCCCTTGCCCCGGTTCCCGGTTCTCTATTCCCTGTTCCCCCGTGTACCACCACCTCCACCAGTCCGTCCGCCACCTTGAGCGCGGTCTCGATGGAGTCGGCCAACCGGCCCCGGTCGCTGGCCCGGACCACCAGCCGGTCGACCACCACCGCCACCTCATGGTTCTGGCGCCGGTTGAGCTTGGGCACCTGGGCCAGGTCGTAGACCTCACCGTCCACCCGGACCCGCACGAATCCGCGCTGCTGGACCTCGTCGAACAGTTCGCGGAACTCCCCCTTGCGGCCCCGCACCAGTGGCGCCAGCACCTCGATCCGGGTCTCGGCAGGCCAGGAGAGAATGGTATCGGTGATCTGGGAGGCGCTGGACCGCGCGATGGGACTGCCATCGTCAGGACAATGCGGGATCCCGGCCCGGGCCCACAGCAGCCGCAAGTAGTCGTAGACCTCGGTCACCGTCCCGACCGTCGACCGGGGATTGTGCCCGGCGGTCTTCTGTTCGATCGCAATGGCCGGGGAGAGTCCCTCGATGGCATCGACATCGGGCTTCTCCATCAGCCCCAGGAACTGCCTGGCGTACGCCGAGAGCGACTCGACGTAACGCCGCTGCCCTTCGGCGTAGATGGTATCGAACGCCAGGGAGGATTTGCCGGAACCGGAGAGCCCGGTAATGACAGTCAAGCGGTCCCGTGGGATCCGGACCGAGATGTTCTTGAGGTTGTGTTCCCGGGCCCCGGTGACAACCAGGTATTCCTGAGCCATAAGCCCGGGAACGTAGGGAAGTCGCCAGCCCGCTTCAAGGTGGCCGACTCTGGCACCTCGACCGGCGCCCGGCTCCCTTCCCCTCGCTCCCGGGCCGGGCGATGATTCAGGTAACATGACCGACGCCTGGAATTCGCGAGCGACCGGCCTGGACACCCTGCTGCACGAGGTATTCGAGGCCGCGCCCCTGGAAGCCGAGTTGCCGCCCGAGGTGGCCGACGCCGGCTTCCCGCTGCGCCCCTTTGTCTCCCTGGTCCCTCAGGATGACCTGATCAGCACGGAGCCGGTCCCCGACGAGAGTCCCGTCGATCGGCTCTATCGTCGCGCGGTGGAAGCGACCCGGCGGGACCGGACCGGTGAAGCCATCCAGCGCTACCGGGAGCTGCTGGGGCTGGAGCCGGGACACCTCGAGGCCCGAACCAAGCTCTCGCTGCTGCTTGAGAGCAGTGGCGACCCGGTCGAGGCCCTGGAGCAGCTCAGCGCGGCGCTCCGGGTGTTGCCGGACGAGGTGAACCTGCTGGTCTCCCGGGGCTCTATCCGGGGTCGTCTGAAGCAGTACGGCGAAGCCGAAGGGGACCTGCGTCGCGCCCTGAGGCTGGCCCCCGATCACGTAGTAGCCCACACCACCCTGGGGCTGGTGTTGTGGCGCAAGGGAGTGCCTCGAGAGGCGGCCGTGGTGCTCCAGCGTGCCATCGCGCTCGAGCCCGGCAACGCGGCCGCCCACCATTACCTCGGAGAGGCGCTCAACCAGGCCGGCGACCTGCCCGGGGCCCGGACCGCGCTGGAGCGGGCCGTGGAGCTGGAGCCGGCAGGCGGGCGCAGCTGCCGGCTGCTGGCGCGGGTGCTGGACCGGCTGGGACTCTATGATGAGGCGCAGGAGATGTATCGCCGGGCCCGGGAGCAGGGCGGCGCATGATCCGTCTGGTCGCGCAGGAGCTGGAACAGCTCGCGGTGCAGGCGGTGGTGCGGGCGTCCGATGCCGTACTGGCCCCGCTGGGTCCGGTGAGCCTGACCCTGGATCGCTGTGGCGGAGAGCGGCTGGCGCGGGAGCTCCGGACCCAGGTACCACTCGAAGTGGGCTCGGCGGTGGTTACCGGTGCCGGGGACCTGGCCGCCGAGTTTCTGCTCCATCTCATCGTCCAGGACAGCGAACGACCCGTCACCAGCTCCACTCTGCGGCGCGCCCTGGTCTCCGCCTGGCATCGGGCCGAGGCATGGCAGCTCGGGACCGTCGCCGCGGACCCGGCCGGGCTGCTCCTGTTGCCTGAAGAGGCTGCCAACCTGGTGGTCGAGACCTTTCGCGAGCAGTCGACGCGGGGATTCCCCACCGAGTTGTACCTTGCCGTCTCGGACTCCGAGCTCCGGGGCAGACTGGGCGCCACCGTGGGCAACCACCAGCCGTGAACGGCCTGGAGAGGACCCCCCGGCGCCATCGGTTGGCCGCGCTCATCCTGCTGGCCTGGCTGGGGGCCATGGCATGGCTGGTTCAGCGCCAGGTCAGAGGCCCGGATCCGAGGGCCGCCCTGGCCAGCTGGCCGGTGCCGCCCGGCGCGGCGTTCCAGGCGATCCACATCTCCGGCCGGCATGTCGGGCTGGCCTCCCAGACCATCGACACGTTGAAGGATGGCCTGCGGGTCACCGACCTCGTCACCGTCAATCTCCCCGACGCGGAAGCGCGCGGAGGCCGGCGCAACAGCACGCTGGTGCGAGCGAGATACTCGCGGAATCTGCGGCTTCGCAGCTGGGATTCCGATCTGCTCGCCGGGCGCGGTCGGGTGGCTACCGAGGGCACGGTGAGTGGGGACACCTTGCTCCTGGTCGTGGTGACCCCGCTCGACGAGCCTTCCGAGACGCTGCAGGTGACCCTCGGGCGCCCCGTGATCCTTGCCACCGCAGTGGGACTGCTGGCCGCCTCCCAGGGACTGCCCCGGGTCGGTGACCGCTTCCGCGCGCAGGTGTTCGATCCGTTCGACCTCGAGCTGCGGATGGAGCGCGTGGTGGTAGCGGCCGAATCAGTCTTCACCGTGACAGACAGCGCCGAGTTCAATACCGCGCTGCGACGCTGGACCAGCGCCCATCGCGACACCGTGCGGGCCTGGCGGCTGGAAACCCAGGTGCATGGCCTTCCCGAGCAGCGCTGGATCGATGCCTCAGGCATGACGGTGCTGCTCCGGCATCCCCTGGGGGCCACCCTGGACCGGACCGCGTTCGAGATCGCCAACAGCGGCCTCCGCGGCTCGGCCCGCCCCCGCTGGGATACCTCGGCTACGGCCCCCCGATTCCTGGGGACCAACACTCCGGCACTGACCGCACCGCGGCTGGCCGTCGCCCTCAGCCTGGTGTCCGGCGGCCCCATTCCGATCAACACGACCGCCCTCGAGGGTGGAACCCAGCGGCGCTGGGCAGACACCTTGATCGCGGAGCCGCGGCTCGGCCCGGGAACGCTCAGCACGGCGCCCGAGGACTCTGCACTGCTCACCGTCCCGGACTCCGCCATCCGGCAGCTGGCCCACCGCTTGCAGGGATCTTCCGTCGATCCCCCCACCGTCGCGCGGGCCATGAGCGAATGGGTGCGGCGGACGATTACTCTTCGCAGCGGCCCCGGCCTCCGCTCCGCATCCGGGGTGCTGCAGGCCCGGACCGGCTCCGAGCCGGACCGGGTGACCCTGTTGCTGGCCTTGGCCCGCGCGGCCGACTGGCCAGCCCGGACGGCGTGGGGCCTGGCCCGGACCCGGAGCGGCTGGGAGCTCCGCGGCTGGGCCGAAGTGCACTTGACGGACTGGGTACCGCTGGATCCCAATCAACCTGCCCCGCTGGCGGCGGACCGGATACGGCTCGCCACCGGAGGGCAGGCCCGACTGATTGAACTGGCTCTCCGAGCCGGAGAGCTCCGGCTGACGCCGGTCGAGGACCATCCATGATCCGCCTGACCGACCTCACCAAACGCTACGGCCGATTCACCGCGGTTGACGCCATCAACCTCGAGATCCGGCAGGGGGAAGTGTTCGGCTTTCTGGGACCCAACGGCGCCGGCAAGACCACCACCATGCGCATGATCGCCGGCATCCTGAAGCCCACCGCGGGACAGATCACCATCGGCGGCGACGACCTGGCCGAGAACCCCATCCGGGCCAAGAGCCGACTGGGCTTCATTCCGGACCGGCCCTTCGTCTACGACAAGCTGACCGGGGCGGAATTCCTGCGGTTCGTGGCGGCTCTTTACGGCCAGGAGGGTCCGGCCGTGGAGGCCCGCATGGGCGAGCTCCTGGACCTGTTCGAACTGATGCCGTGGAAGGACGAACTGGTCGAGAGCTACAGCCACGGGATGCGCCAGAAGCTGATCATCTCGAGCGCCCTGCTCCACCGCCCGGAGGTCATCGTGGTGGACGAGCCGATGGTCGGGCTCGATCCCAAGGGGCAGAAGTTCCTCAAGGACCTGTTTCGGGCCTTCGCGAACCGGGGCGGGACGGTGCTGATGAGCACCCACACCCTGGACACGGTCGAGGAGATGTGTGACCGGATCGGCATCATCAACGGCGGCAGGATCCTGGCCTGCGGGACCATGGCCGAGATCCGGCATCAGTTCGAAGGCGGGGATCAGGACATCGAGGCGCTGTTCCTCAGGCTGACGGGCGGCGTCATCGACCGGGAGCTGGATGTGATCCTTGAATAGCCCGGCCGGTCGCGTATCCCGCTATCCCCTGGGGGGGCGTCTCAAGCTCCCGCTGCCGCAGCCCTCCCTGCAGACCATCACCACCCCCAAGTGGCGGAGCATGGTCAACCGGCTGCGCCAGGAGCGGTCCGGCGGCAACGGCAAGCTGCTGCTGCTGGCCCTGGTGGCGCTGGGCTTCTGGGCCGCGGTGTTCGGGCTGGCCTACAAGATCCTGAGCTACATCCAGTCCACCAGCGAAGTCGGGGTGCCGCTGGCGGCCAAGTTTCTCAGCATCATCCTGCTGGCCTTCGCGTCGCTGCTGCTGCTCTCCAATCTGATCACCGCGCTGTCCAGCTTCTTCCTGGCCAAGGACCTGGATCTGCTGGCGTCGTCGCCGACCGACTGGCTGCGGCTGTACCTCGCCAAGCTGGGGGAGACCGTGCTGCACTCCTCCTGGATGGTTGCCCTGATGGCGGTGCCGATCTTCACGGCCTATGGCATGGTCTTCAAGGGCGGTCCGCTGTTCCCCCTGGTGGTGATCGCGGCGCTGGTGCCGTACTTCATCCTGCCCGCGGTGATCGGCTCGGCCGTCACCCTGATCCTGGTGAACGTCTTTCCGGCCCGGCGGGCCCGCGACCTGCTGAGCCTGGCGGCCATCGGCGCCATCGGCGGCCTGGTGCTGCTGTTCCGGCTGGTGCGCCCGGAACAGCTGGCGAGCCCGGAAGGGGTCCGCAACCTGCTCGACTACCTGGCGGTCCTGCGGGCGCCCACCAGTCCCTTTCTGCCCAGCGAGTGGGCCACCCAGATGGTCATGAACTGGTTGCTCAAGGTCGCCGACCCGCTGCCCGTGGTGCTGCTGTGGACCACCGCACCGGCGCTGGTGG
>CALMOP010000227.1 GCA_937871775.1 uncultured Gemmatimonadota bacterium
GACCAGTACGTGATCGGCCAGGAGCGCGCCAAGCGGACCCTGGCCGTCGCCGTGTATAACCACTACAAGCGGATCAACGCTGCCAATGCCCGGGATGCGGAAGTCGAACTGGACAAATCGAACATCCTGCTCATCGGCCCCACCGGCGTCGGCAAGACCCTCCTCGCCCAGACCCTCGCCCGCATCCTTGACGTTCCTTTCACCATCGCCGATGCCACCACCCTCACCGAAGCCGGATATGTCGGCGAGGATGTCGAGAACATCCTGGTGCGGCTGCTCCAGGCCGGTGAGTTCAACGTGGCAGAGTGCGAGCGGGGCATCGTCTACATCGATGAGATCGACAAGATCGCCCGCAAGTCCGAGAACCCGAGCATCACCCGGGACGTCTCCGGCGAGGGGGTGCAGCAAGCCCTGCTGAAGATCCTCGAGGGCACCGTCGCCTCCGTACCGCCCCAGGGCGGCCGCAAGCATCCCCAGCAGGAATACATCCAGATCAACACCAAGGACATTCTGTTCATCTGCGGGGGCGCCTTCGACGGGCTGGAGAAGATCATCGAGACCCGGACCGGGCGCCAGCAGATCGGCTTCTCGCAGCGAGCCGCGAGTACGGTGCCGGGCTTCGACAAGCAGAATCCGTTCGCCGAGGTGGAGCCCGACGACCTGCTGCGCTTCGGGCTGATTCCGGAACTGGTTGGCCGGCTGCCGGTCACGGTGGCGCTGGAGGCCCTGGACGAGGATGCGTTGATGCGGATCCTGGTTGAGCCCAAGAACGCGCTCACCAAGCAGTACAAGAAGCTGTTCGAGATGGAGTCGGTCGGCCTGACCTTCGAGCCCGAGGCGCTGCGCGCGGTGGCCCAGAAGGCCCTCAAGCGGGGCACCGGGGCCCGCGGGCTCCGGGCGATTCTCGAGAGCATGATGACCGATATCATGTTCGACCTGCCCACCCGGGACGATGTCCGCGAGGTGGTGCTGACCAAGGAATGCATCACCGAGAACCATCCCCCGCTGGTGGTCACCGAGCGGGCCCGACAGAAACGCGAGGCATGACGCGGCGGCCGGACCGGCCCGTGCCCGAGGGGCGGAGCGAGTCGGCTCCGCCCCTTTTTCCGCCCGCCAAGGAGAGTGACGCTCCCTTTGCGGCAGCCCCGGTGGAGTTCATCGGCAGCTTCCCGAACGCCACCGTCCGGCTCGACCCCACGCGCCCCGAAGTGGTGGTCCTGGGCCGCTCCAACGTGGGCAAGTCGAGCCTGCTGAACGCCCTGTTCGGCCGGCGCCTGGCACGGGTGAGCACGACCCCGGGCCGGACCGGCCATCTCAACGTCTACCGGCTTCCCACTCTCTATCTGCTGGACCTGCCCGGCTACGGTTTCGCCCGGCTCTCCCATGGCGAGCGGACCCGCCATGCAGCGCTGGTGGAAGGAGTCATCACCAGGCGCCGGAGTCTCCGCGGGGTGCTCTGGCTGCTCGACATCCGCCACCCGCCCAGCGACGAGGACCGCCGCTACGCTGAGTTGCTGGGTGCCAGCGGGGTACCGGTACTGGCCGCGCTGACCAAGAGCGACAAGCTGCCGTTCGGGCAGCGGGCGGCACGGCAGCACGCCATCGCGGCTGAACTGGCGCTTCCCGCGGAACAGGTTCAGCTTACCAGCAGCCGGAGCGGCGAGGGGATTGCCGACCTAGGCGCGAGCATCCTCGCCGCGGTGGCGGCGACAGAGGAGTCATGATACGGACGATCGCCGGGGTGCTGTGGGGCCTCAGTCTGATTCCGCTAGGCGCGGCGACCGGGCAGGGGGGGATCGCCGGGGGCGACCTCCCGCCGCCGGGATTCGGTTCACTCAACCAGGACCAGATCAGCATCCGGCTGACCGCCGGCGACCTCGAGATCCGGTTCCTGCCACTGGATGAGCGGGCGCTCCGGCTGGTCGCGCCAGACGGCTATGAATCGCTGCACGGTCTCACCGTATCCCGCCAGGCCCAACTGGACTCGGCCGCTCAGGCAGCGGGGGTCGCGGTGTCCGGGCTGGCCCTGGTGTCATTTTTCGCGCTCCGGGGCGATGCGCGTTTCGACCCCGAAAACCTCAACCTGGTCTACCGTAACCAGTTGTTCCGTCCGGCCGCCATCGTTCCGGTGACCGCGAGCTTCTCGGGCCGCCAGCTGCGAGTACGAGAGCAGGCGGCGGCAATCTACATCTTCGCTGTGGCCATTCCCGTGTTCGAGCACTTCGAACTCTCCTATGGGGGACTCCAATCGAGCAGCTGGGACGACGTACTGCAGCGGATCGAGCGCGAACGGATCCGGGTGCTCTCCCGGGCCCAGGCCGACAAGCCCGACTCCGCCAATCCCCGCCCGCAGTGAGTTCCAGTCCCGCCGCGTCCTCCCAGCAGTCCCAACACCCCAGGTGCCGGTGAGCCTCCGGCTCCGGCTCCGTCCCGCCACCAGGGACATTCTGCTCTCCTTCGTGCCGGCCCTGGCGTGGGCCGTGGCCGCCGCCGGCCTGGCCAGTCAGCCGGCCGCACCGGTACCACTGCTTCTGTTGCTGGTCCTGGGAAGCACCGCCCTGTGGCTGCTGGGGCGGACCCGCTGGCCCGGCGTCGCGCCGGTGCAGGTCGGGGCCGCCGTGCTGGCCGGCGGCGCCATCCTGGGGTTCGGGGCTGGCGGATGGCTGCCCTGGCTGGCCCCGCTGGGATCGCTGGTGGTGGTGGCGTGGCACCTGGCGCTCTCGCGGAGGCAGCTCGAGGCCCTCGAGGCGGAGCGGAGCATGTTGGCGCGGCAGGTGGACCGCCGGATCAACGAGATCTTCTCGCTGCAGGAACTCAGCTACATCCTGGCGGAGTCGCTTCAGACAGAGCGCATCGCCGCACAGGTGGTGCGCTATGTCCTCCGGTTCCTTAATGCTGAAGGTGCCCTGGTGGCGCTGACGGATCAGAAGGGAACCCCGCTGGTCGTTGCCGCGGCGGAAGGATCGCTGCAGGCGCAGGTGGGCCAGACGATTGCCCCCTTGCCCACCAGTCTCATCCATCGCGCGGCAGGCTCCGACCGGATCGAGGTGATTGGCCTGGAGGAAGGCGAAGGCGCGGAGCTGGTGCCCGGCGTGGTGGTCGAGTCCGGCGCCGCTGCACCGCTGCGCGCCCATGGTCTAACCATGGGGGTCCTGGCGGTGGCGAACCGTCGGGCGGGGTCCTTCACGGCGGAGGACCTGTGGCTCTTGAGCACGGTGGCAACCCACGTGGCGGTGGTGATGGCCAACAGCCGGCTGTTCGAGCTGGTGCGTCAGGCCAAGGAGGAGTGGGAGACCGCCTTCAACGCCCTGACGGAGGGCATCGCGGTGCTCGACAGCACCGGTCGGGTGGTTCGGGGAAACCAGGCGCTGGCCCGGCTGCTCGAGGTCCCGCCCCCCGCAGTCCTCGGGATCCCCTTCTGGTCCCGGGTTGTCGGAGAAGTGGAGGGCGAGGATCAGCTGATGGGGGCGGCTCGGCGCGGCGAACGGGCCGAGCCCTATGCCATCCGAAGCACCACGCTGCACCGGGTCCTGCGACTGACCGCCTCGGCCCTGGGGGAGCCGGCACCGGAGGCCGCTGTGGTGGTGCTGGTCGAGGACGTCACCGAACAGCGGGCCCTCGAGGCCCAGCTGATTCAGAGCGAGAAGCTGGCGGCGGTAGGCCAGCTGGTGTCGGGGGTGGCCCACGAGCTCAACAACCCGTTGACCTCGATCGCCGGACTGTCGGAATTCCTGGCCGAGCGGGGCACCATGCCGGCGACCGAACAGGAGCACCTGCGGGTCATTCGTGAGCAGGCCGAGCGGGCCGGCCGTATCATCCGGAACCTGCTGACCTTCGCCCGCAAGGGGACCAGCGGCGACGCCATCATCGATCTCAACGACATCGCCGCGCGAACGGTCAGCCTGGTGGCCTACGAGCTCCGGCTCCGCGGGGTGGAGCTGATCGAACAGCGCATGCCGGGTCCGCTGCTGGTCCGGGGCGACCGCGATGAGCTGCAGCAGGTGGTATTGAACCTGGTGAATAACGCGGTGCAGGCGCTCCGCTCCCTCCCGGACGGTGCACCCCGGCGAGTCACCATGATGGTCAGCGAGACGGAGGGACAGGCCCTGGTCAGGGTCCGGGACAGCGGCCCCGGCGTTCCCCCCGCGATGGTGGCGCAGCTGTTCACCCCATTCTTCACGACGAAGGATCCGGGACAGGGCACCGGCCTGGGACTGTCGCTGAGCTTCCGCATCATCGAGTCCCACGGTGGTCGGTTGGCGTATCAGCCCGGGCCGGATGGCACCGGCGCGGAATTCTGGTTCGCCATGCCGCTGGCCGCGGCCGGGGCCAGCCCCACCGAAACCAGCCCGGCCGAGCCCAGCCCGACCGAGCCCAGCCCGGCTGCAGTGGCACCCGCGCCCGCGGGCTCGGGCCGATCGGGACACGTCGTCCTGCTCATTGACAGTGACAGCGGCGCGGAACTGGTGCTCCGGGCGCTGTTCGAGCCGGCAGGACATGTCGTGGAAGTCGCACGGAACGGGGTGGAGGCCCAGAAGCGTCTGGCGGGGCGCCGTTACGATATCGTGGTGCTCGACCCTTCGGTCTCGGCGGATGGCCGGTCCCTGCTGGTGGATCGCCTGGTGGGGCGCCCGGGTCCCCGGGTCCTGGTGACGACCACCGACAGCGCGCTGGCGGGACGATGCCGGGCACTGGGCGTCACCGTGCTGCCACGGCCATTCCTCCCCCGTGACCTGGTCGAAGTGGTGGGAGATTTGCTGCAAGTCGGCGGGGGGCCTCAGGGGGTGGTGGAGCGATAGTAGTCGGTCCCTGAGAGGTTGAGGCGCAGAGCGCGACCGCTCACGAGATCCTCGAACCGCACCCGTTCTGGAGCGGTAGGATCGGCCCCGACCCGGAAGACCCGCCCTTCGAGTGGGACCAGCGGCTCCTCATATCCCTCGGGGGACACCAGCAGGAGCCCACCCTTCCGAATCACCACGCGATAGTTGCTGTCATAGGGGACCTGGGCCCGATAGTGCCCCGGATACGCCCTCCACGCCGGAGGGTAGGACCAACTGCGGGGTCCGCGATACGCCGTGCTGGCGAACCAGCGCTCGCCATAACTGAGCTCCACCGCTACCTGATCCTGCCGGAGCATGCAGAGCGGGAACAGGACGAAGGCCGGATGATCGGCATAGTAGCAATCCCTTCCCAGCCGCAGCAGCGGCACGCGCACGCCCGCCCATACCAGCGCCAGACGATCCGCTTCCCGCTCGATCCTGAGCGTCACGCCCGCTGAGTCCGCGAAGTCACCCGTGTCGGCCACCTCCGCCGCCACGGTCCACGGGTCCGCCGCGACGGGCACCGGGGGCGGCTCCTTGCCACGCCGGCTGGCGATCAGGGCATGCAGCGCGTACTCCGCGACCTTGCGGGGATTCCCGGGGCCGTTCATCAGGACCACGACCCCGAGTCCCTCGTCGAGGTCGCCCAGCATCATGGCGCGATAGCCTGGCATCCCGCCGCTATGCCACAGGGTCGGATCATCATCTTCGCTCCCCAGTACCAGGCCATAGCCATAGAAAGTGTTGGGGCCGAGCTCGAGTGCCGGAACGGTCCGCTGTACCATCCGGGCGAAGCTGGAGGGTTGCAGTAACCGGCGTCCTCCCCAGTTCCCTTGATTGAGCAGCATCTGGAGAAATCTGGCCAGGTCCCCGGGGGTCGACAGGATGTTGGCGTCCCCAGCGCTGTTCTCGGTCCAGGGCACCGGCACCAACGGGTAGCCCGGCGCCGGGGGCCGGTCGTCATAGAAATAGCGATATCCGGTCGCCGCGGAAATCCGACCCTCCTGGGTCACCGCCGGCGCGGTGTGACGGAGTTCGAGCGGATCCAGCACTCGGCTCTGGATACTCTCCGAGAAGGGCCGCCCCTCGATCTCCTCGATGATCAGGCTCAGCAGCTGATAGCCGATGTTCGAATAGGTGAAGCGCACTCCTGGCGCAGTGCTCAGGGCTGCGTCGCGCAGGGCAATGGCGGTATAGGGCGAAGAGGGCAGATCGCTCCTGTCCCGCGGCAATCCGGCCGTGTGGGTGAGTAGCTGGTGCAGTGTGATCGGGCCCCCGCTGGAGCGCACCGAGAACCACGGCAGGTAGTCCCCCACCGGTCGGGTGACATCGAGCAGCCCTTCCTCCTGAAGCTGCAGCAGGGCTGTAGCGGTGAAAGCCTTGGAGATCGAGCCGGCCTGGAACCGGGTCTCCGGAGTCAGCGGCGCCTGGCTGGCGAGATCGGCCACGCCCACCACCAGCACCCGGAGCAGGCGGTCCCGGGTCACCAGCGCGACCGCAATGCCGGGGGTTCCCTCCTCCCGTTGATGCTCCCGGACAAAGGCCTCCACATAGGCGAAAGCCCGTGCCCGGGCGGAGTCCGTCTGTCCGACCAGGGAGTGCGTTGCCAGCACGGCGGGCAGCAGGAGCCAGGAGCGGCGGAGCATCGGTGAAGACTAGAAAGCAGGGCTCGGTTTTGGGAGCCCCGACCCGACGGGGGCAGTGACCGAATGGTGACCTCGCCACCGATGTCCCGGGCCATGGGGAGCAGTCGTGACGTGTTCGTTGCATGACCATGGGCCGGACTATACCCACGGCCGGCAGACTCCCTCCTGAGGCATGTATTGCACCAACTCCAAGACAGTGAGTAGACCGTATCATGACCTTCCGTACGTTCGATCGCATCATGTCCGTCGTGCGGGTCCTGTTTTTGACCTTGGCCCCCCTGGCTCCCCTGGCTCCCCTGGGCGCGCAGGCCGAGATGGGTCGGATCGTCGGCCGGGTGATCACCACCGATGGGGCTGCCCTTGGCGGCGTGGTGCTGGAACTCGTCGGCACGGCCCTCCGGACCGAATCTGCGGTGGACGGCCGGTATGTGCTGGCAGGGGTGCCTGCCGGGGCAGCGTCAGTCCGGGCCCGGTACATCGGATACCTGCCCAAGCTGGTCCGGGGCATCGAGGTCCCGGCCGGTGGGACCGCCACCCAGGACATCGCCATGCAGGTTCAGGTGGTCGAGCTGGAAGAACTCGCCGTGACGGCGGAGGCCGAGCGGGGCTCGGTGGCCAGGGCCATCGAGGAGCAGCGCTACGCTCCCAACGTGGTCAGCAGCATCACCCGGGAGCAGATCAGCAAGAGCCCCGACAGTGACGCCGGCCAGGTGGTCCAGCGGGTGAGCGGCGTCACGGTGCAGGATGGCAAGTACGTGTCAGTCCGGGGTCTCGGGGAGCGGTACACGACGACCTCCCTTAATGGCGCCCGGATCCCCAGCCCGGAACCGGAAAAAAAGATCGTGCCGCTGGATCTCTTCCCAGCCGCGCTGCTCGAGGGCATCACGACTTCGAAGACCTTCACGCCCGACCAGCCCGGCGATTTCAGCGGCGCCCAGGTGGACCTCAAGACGCGCGAATTCCCCGCCCGGCGCATCGCCAATGCCTCGATCGGGATTGGGCTGACGGACGGTGCCACCGGCACCGACGTCATTCGGGCTCCGCGCACCGGCCAGGAGTGGCTGGGATTCGGCGGCAGCGGCCGGGACCTGCCGCTGGCGGCCCGCCAGGCAGGAGACTTCACGGGTCTCACTCAAGCCGAAGTCAACGTAGTCGCCGCCTCCTTCCGGAACTCCTGGAGCGCCCGAACCGGGGCCGGTCAGCCCAACGGCTCGTTCGGAGTGTCGCTCGGCGGAGAGGATCCGGTGTTCGGCCAGCGGGTCGGCTACGTTGCTTCCTTCTCGTACGGCCAGTCCCAGGAAAAGCGGGCCGAGGAGTACCGGGCCCAGGCGGAGGCCCAGGGCGGCGGGCGGCAGACCCCGGTCAACGCATACGGCGGCAGTAGCGGACTGGTCTCGGTCCTCTGGGGCGGGATGCTGAACTTCAGCACCAGAATCGGTGCGGGCACCAAACTCAGCCTGAACAACACCTACAATCGGAGCGCCGACAACGAGGCGACAGTGCTTCACGGCTTCGATGAGGAATTCGATACCGACCTGGAACGCACCCGGCTGACGTTCGTGGAGCGGAGCGTCCGCTCCAACCAGTTGAACATGGAACATCGCTTCGGTAAACGACACTTCCTGGACTGGTCGGTGACGTCCGCGGGGGTCACCCGCGACGAGCCCGACCGGTCCGATCTGGCCTACACTCTCGCGAACGGGCAGCCAGACCTCTGGTTCGGGGCTCCGCGGTCGGCCAACCGGACCTTCAGCACCCTGGACGAATCAAGCTGGAATCTCGGCGCCAATTACCGTCTGCTGTTTGGACCCGTGACGAATCCCGCCTCCTTCAAGGTCGGGACCGCCTGGCGCTCGACCACGCGGGATGCCGACAGCCGGTCCTACGACATCATCAACGCCACCCTCGCGCCCAATGAGCGCCGGGCGGTTGCGGAGCAGATCTTCGACGGCGACTACGCGCTCGCGGGGCGCTTCTATCTCCAACCCAACGCCAACGCCGGCCGGTACAGCGCCGACGAGACGATCACCGCCGGGTATGGCCAGCTGGAGCTGCCATTCGCCGGCAGGGTTCAGCTCATCGCCGGGGCGCGGGTGGAGCATTGGAACCTCGACATCACCACCCTGGACCCGTTCGGCGCCCGGACCGCGATTCCGAAAGAAAAGACCGATGTGCTCCCCGCCCTGGCGATCAACATCGGCCTGTCGCACGATCAGACCCTGCGGCTCGCGGCCACCGAGACCGTTTCGCGACCGGAATACCGCGAGGTCGCCAACGTACAGTCCTTCGATTTCGGCGGTTTCCTGCTGACACGGGGCAACGAGAACCTGCGGCGGGCACTGGTAAAGAACCTGGATGCACGCTGGGAGTGGTATCCGCGGAGCGGAGAGGTGCTGAGCCTGGGCGTCTTCGCGAAGTTCTTCAAGGACCCGATCGAGCGGGCCATCGAGCCGCTGTCCGGCCAGCAACGGATCACCTTCATCAATGGCGACCGGGCCAACAACTACGGCGTGGAAGCGGAGTTGCGGCGACGGCTCGATTTCCTGGGCTCCGGCGGCGAAAGGCTCACGCTGTACAGCAACGTCACGCTGATGCAGAGCGAGATCACCCCGGGCAATGCTGCCACCGTCTCACTGACCGAGCAGCACCGCCCCATGGTGGGCCAGGCCCCCTACGTGGTCAATGCCGGGCTCACCTGGCTGAGCGTCGACGCCGCCTGGACGGCGACCCTGCTCTACAATGTGGTCGGCAAGCGAGTGACGGAGGCAGGCGCCACGCCACTCCCGGACACCTACGATCTGGAGCGCCACGTGGTCGACTTCTCGCTCCAGACTCCGTTCTTCCTGGGCGCTACGATGAAAGTGGACGCCAAGAACATCCTCGATACCCCCTACCGCCAGCGCCAGGGTGAGGTCATGACTCTGCGGTACCGGGCCGGCCGGAGCCTCGGACTCGGCTTCCGCTGGGGGTTGTGACCACGCCGTGACGATTCCCGCCCACGATCGTGACCCATCGGGTGATTCTACAGGCACCGACGAGTAATCGCGGATCGCCGCTCCACTTCAACTGTCCAATAGCCAAGGGTTCGACCATATGTCTCTTCTGATGCGAAGGCTCGGTGTTCTGGGATTGGCGGGCACCATCGCGGCAGGCGCGGCCTGCAGCGACAGCACCACTGCTTCCGGCAACGAGCCGGCCGCGCCGGCTGCCCTGCAGGCCTGTCAGGTCACCCGGAACTCGGTCCGAATCGAATGGGCCCGGTCGGCCGCCGCCACGGCCTACACCCTGGAGCGGGCTGACGTCCAGCCCAACTTTCCGGGCACCGCCACCGAGGTCCCCGACACCTTTGCCGTGGTGGCCTCCCTCACGGACAATGTGGTCTCGTACTTCCGGGTGAAGGCCTCAAACACCGATGGTACCAGCGATGCCAGCAGCGTCGTCGCCTTCACGGCCAAGGCGGCGGAAGGGGTGCTGCAGGGCGATATCACCTGCAGTCGCACGCTAATGAAGGACACCGCCTACACCATCCGCGGCTATACCAAGGTCAAGAATGGCGCTGTCCTCACCATCCCGGCCGGCACCACCCTGAAGGGCGATGCGGCTGTGGCGGGAAGTTCGCTGTGGATCCTGCGCGGCTCCCGGATCCAGGCCAATGGCACCTCGGCAGAGCCGATCGTGTTCACGTCGAGCAAGGCCGCCGGAACCCGGGCCCCTGGCGACTGGGGCGGGATCATCATCGTCGGCAACGGGATCATCAACCGCAGCGGCACCATTCTTACCGAGGGACCGGCGGGCACCAACGAGCAGTATTCCGCCGGAACCAGCAACACCGACAACAGCGGCACGCTGCGCTATGTCCGCATCGAATTCGCCGGCTACGACGTCTCAGGCGGCGCGGGCCAGGAACTGAACTCGCTCTCGATGTACGCCGTCGGCAGCGGCACCACGCTCGAGTACGTGGAGGCGCTGGCGGGGCTGGACGATTCGTTCGAGTGGTGGGGCGGGGCGGTCGACGGCCGGTACCTGGTGTCGTACGAATCGGGCGACGACCACTTCGACTGGACCGAAGGCTTCCGCGGACGGGTCCAATTCCTGATCGGGTTCCAATCCGCTCGCCTGGCTCCCGCACCGGGGCGGGGCACGATCTCGACGGATCCGGAAGGGTTCGAAGGCGACGGCTGCGCCGGCACCGGGTGCGCCTCCGGCGAGGCCAGCACGCCGTACTCCCAGCCGGTGTTTGCCAACTACACGATCGTCGGGCCGGGCACGGCGACCGCCCTCACGTCCGGGGGCGACAACGGCGCGGTGATCCGTCGCGGGACAACGGGCTACTTCACCGGCGGCATCCTCGCCCGGTGGCAGCGCTCGGGCCTCTCGGTCCGGGACACCTCGACCGCGAATCGGGTCGCGGCAGATTCCCTGATAATCGCGAACCTGATGCTCGCCGAGAACACAAAGAACTACCTGGAGAACACGGTCGACACGGTCACCACCTATGCGACCAGGAATCATGTGAAGGAGGCCGGGGCAGCCACCACGATTCTGACCAGCCTGACCCCCGGCGCCCTCGACTTCACGCCGATCGGGAACGCGATCACCGGCGGCAACACCGTCACGCTTCCGGCCTCCAAGCTCGCCGGTTTCTTCGGCGGCACCGTCACCCAGCCGGCGTACTTCGGCGCGGTTGACCCCGCCGGACCTCAGTGGTACAGTGGCTGGACGCTTTACGCCGTCAACTGATCGGTCGCCTCGGCGCCTGCGGCTGGCATGGCAGGTTCATGCCAGCCGCGCAGTGTCCCCCAGGAACCAAGTACCTGCCTTGGCCATTCCCCCCAGCCCCCGCCGGCGTCCCGTCGGACTGTTGCTCTGCCTGCTGACCTGCTCCGCCTTCCTGGCCTGTCGGAGCAGGCCCAGCGGGGCGCTCCCGGCCAGCACGGTCGTCGACAGCGTGATCCCTCGCGACGTGGCGCTGGCGCGGTTCCGTCAGGGCCTCCAGGAACCCTCCGGGCTGGCTGATGGGGCCCGCACCCGTGATTCCCTGTTTCGCCTCGCCCTGCGAGCACTCACGGCGCAAGACACGGCGCTGATCCGCCGACTGACCCTGTCCCAGGCGGAGTTTGCATGGTACTACTACCCCTCCAACCCCCAGGCCTATCCGCCGTACGATCTGGACCCGCAGATGATGTGGTTCCTGTTGCTCGGCAACAGCGAGAACGGGCTGCGTACCGCTCTGCATGCCTACGGCGGCCGCCCGCTTCAATACCGGGATGGGCGGTGTGAAGGAGACTCGAGCGTCCAGGGTGACAACGTCCTGTGGGGGCCCTGTTGGCTTGGCTATGGGGATCGGGATGGAGCGGGTGGTGAAGAGCGACTGCTGAAGGTGATCATTCGGCGGGGTGGGACCTACAAGGTGGTCAGCTGGGCCAACAAGCTCGACTGATCAGTAACCCGCCTCTCGCGCCGTGCGAAACGGGACAAGGGTAACGCGACCGCGGATCCGGCTGCGGACCTCGCTGCTGTCGCTCGCACCCCAGTAATTCCCGCCCAGGTCGAGGTCTACCGCATCGACCAGCCAGCGCGTGGCCGAGAGGAACACGTTGCCGCTGCCACTGAGATCCCGACTCAGGGCATCCACGACCAGTCCGTCTTCCACCCCATCCAGCAGGTTCCCCCGGAGCCGGA
>CALMOP010000228.1 GCA_937871775.1 uncultured Gemmatimonadota bacterium
GTCCGCGCCGAGCCGGCCGACCTCCCGGCGCTGGCGGGTTTCCCCCATGACGCGGTGCTGGTCATCGGGGATGCGGCCCTGCTGCTTTCGGCGGCGGGCCAGTATCCTCACCAGGTCGACCTGGGTCTGGCCTGGCGGGAATGGACCGGCCTGCCGTTCGTGTTCGCGGTATGGGCGGCGCGGCGCTCGACCGATCAGGCCCGGGCCCGGGAGGTGCACGCCCAGCTGCTGGCGTCCCGTGACTGGGGTCTGGCCCACCTTGGCCTGCTGGCCGACCAGGCCTGGGCCACCACGGGAATCCCCCGGCACACCTGTCGGGCCTATCTGGGCGATCTCGATTACGGATTCTCGTACCGGCACCTGGCCGGTTTGACGGATTTTTTCCGACGGCTGGCGCAGGACGGGCTGGTCCCGGATGGTTCGCTTTCTTTCATCACGGCCGCGTAGGGGCGACCCAGCGGGTGGCCCAGGCTGCTCGGCCGCAATACGGGTCGGCGGCGACCACGGCGGGTCGTCCCTGCGCGCCGGACACCGATAACCCTGGACGCTATGGATCCCATCGATCGCTCTTCCGGCGAGTTTCGCGAGGCCCTCGAGCTGTACCAGCGCGCCAGTCTGCTGGAACTCGGGGAGCAGGCGGAACAGGTGCGCTGGGCGTTGCACCCGGATCCGGTGGTGACCTACATCATCGACCGGAACATCAACTACACCAATGTGTGTGTGGCCGACTGCGGCTTCTGCGCCTTCTACCGGCGCCCCAAGCATGGCGAGGGCTACGTGCTCTCGTTCGAGCAGATCGGCCGGAAGATCGATGAGTGCCGGGAGCTGGGGGGGGTACAGATCCTGATCCAGGGCGGTCACAACCCGTATATCCCGTTTGAGTGGTACCTGGACCTGCTGCGCTACATCAAGGCCAACCATCCCATCCACGTGCATGGGTTCTCCCCGTCGGAGGTGGTGTTCTTCGGGGAGCGGTTCCGCATGAGCGTTGGGGATGTCATCCGGGAACTCCGTGCGGCCGGCCTGGACAGTATTCCCGGCGGCGGGGGCGAAATCCTGGTGGACCACGTCCGGCAGCGGGTCGCGCCCAAGAAGGCCCAGACCGAGGAGTGGCTGGGGGTGCAGGAGGAGGCCCACCGGCAGGGGCTCCGGACCACGGTCAGCATGATGTACGGGATGGGGGAGACCGATGCCGACCGCATCGAGCATCTGTTCCGGGTCCGTGGGGTGCAGCGGCGGACCGGAGGCTTTACCGCCTTCATCTGCTGGCCGTTGCAGCCGGAAGGAACCCCGGAAATGTCCCACCTGCCCAAGTCCGACGCGGTCACCTATCTGCGCACGCTCGCGGTTGCCCGGATTCTGCTGGACAACGTGCCCAGTCTGCAGTCCTCCTGGGTGACCATGGGTCACAAGGTGGGGCAGGTGGCCCTGCGGTTCGGCGCCAATGACTACGGCAGCCTGATGATGGAGGAAAACGTGGTATCGGCCGCCGGCACGACCCACCGCGCCACCATCGCCGAGATGGA
>CALMOP010000229.1 GCA_937871775.1 uncultured Gemmatimonadota bacterium
GCTGAGTTTGAAGCGGCGGCTCTCGGAGAGGTGCGCCCGCGCTGCTTCCAGGATGTCGCGCCTGACCACCGGCGCCCGCTTCAGGGCGTCAGGTTCTCGCGGCGCGACTCCATGCGGATGATCCACAGTCCGTTGACGTCATCGTTCACGTAGGCCAACCCGTTCTTGACCACGACCCCCCACGTCATGGCGGCATTCTGCATGTGGCCATCCATATCCGCAGTGTTCACGTGGACCATCTCGCGACCGGCCGCACGCAAGTCTCCCCGCAGTTCACCCGAGATATCGAAGGCCCGGAAACCGGCGTTGTAGGCCCCCAGGTACAGGGTGTCACCCGCCACCCAGACGTTGTGCACGCCGCCATACTCCGGCTCGTACCACGCCACGGCGCGGGGGTGGAACAGGTCGGTCACATCGATGACCTGCATCCGTCCGTACGCCCGGAAGGCCGCGGCGTCCCTGGCACCCTTCACGGCCGCGGCCGGAAAGACCTCATCCGCGATGAACACATACTGGTTGTGGCGCCAGGCGGTATGGGTGCCCCGGATGAAGCCGGGGCCGCCGGTCGCCTCGACGTCGCGATACAGCTCGTTCAAGTCGTACTTGTACTGGGAGACCAGCTGCGGGCTGGAGGGAGATCCGCCCCGGATGCCGTTCCCGACATCGACGATCACCAGGCCGTCATTCCAGTAGCTCAGATAGGCCAGGCCGTCCTGGACATCGACATCGTGGACGTAGTTCCCCATCTGGTCGGGACGGCTGCTCCAGCGGGCGACCTCGGTCGGATGGTAGGGGTCGTTGATGTCGATGACGTGCATGTAGCCCGTGGCATCGTTGGTGAGGTAGACATGGGTGCCGTATTTCGGCTGCTGGTAGATGAATGCCGAGTGGACCCCGCCCGATACGCCCTCGGTGAACTCGGCGATCTTCCTGGGGTGGGCCGGGTCCTCCAGCGAGGCGATGACGATACCGTTCTTGCGGTCGGAGGCTCCTTCGCGGGTATGCACCAGGAAGCGGCCATCCGGGGTGGTCATGATGTCGTTGACGCGGCGGGTATTGGCCATCAGCGAGTCGGTGACCACCGGATGCGCCGGATCGGTGATGTCGATGGCGTACATCCGATCCCCGCCACTGCCCGTGCCCAGGTACGCGACCTTGCCGTCGGGGTGGACCCAGACCTCCTCGGTCGAGAACTCGGTGCGGGGGAGCCGCCCCACGACTTCGGCCGGCCGGCGGACGTCACGCCAGGTGAGTTTGACCAGGGCGCGTGCGGCCCGTCCGCCTATGGTCGCCGTGACTTCGTAGCTGCCGGCCTCGTAACCCACGAACGCCCCATCCCGGTCGATCATCCCCTTCCCGGGCGACAGACTCCACGCCGGCGTCAAGGCCGCGATGGTCCGGCCGGTGCTATCCCGGGCGACCAGGGTGAAGCGGACCACATCCCCCTGGCGGGCGCTCACCGAGGCCGGTGACAGCGCCAGCGAGGCGATGGTGTTGGGACGGATTTCGAAGGAGACCGGCTGCTCCACCTGGTCGAGCCGGGCGCTGATCGTCACCCGGCCGGGTGCGATCGCCGTCACCAGGCCGTCCTGGCTCACCGTCGCGATGCGGGTGGAGGAGCTGCGCCAGCGCAGCTTGTCGTTGCGGGGATCACCGGCGGCGCTGAGGGCGCGGGCCTCGAGCAGCAGGGTCTGCCCCACCACCAGCCGGGGGGGCACCGGGCTCACCTCCACCCGTGCCGTCGGGCCCGGGAGCATCCGGATCTCGATCCGCTGCAACACCGGACGGGTTCCCCGCACATTGGCGATCGCGGTCACTCCCAGGGTGCCGGTCGAGCCAGCCGTGACCAGCCCGGTGGAATCCACCCTGCCCTCGAAGCGTCCCCCGGACCCCACGAAGCGAATCGAGGCCTCGGCGACCGGCCGTCCCGTGCTGTCCAGCGGTTGGGCGGAGAGCCGAATCGTGTCGCCGGCCGTCAGCGCCGAGAGACCGGGTGTGATGACGACCCGCGCCACCGGGGAGGGTGGCAGCGGGGCCTGCTGCTGCTGTTGCTGCTGCAGCATGAGCCAGAGAGCGGGTGCGATCATGGGATCATGGGAAGAGGGGAAGGTCGGCGGGTCGCCCAAAGCTCCCCGGACCCGTCCGGCTTGTCAACCGGGTCGCGGCCCGAAGCGCGGGCCCAGGGGGCTCGGGAGGCTCGCGCAAGGCGAGGCCTTCACAGCAGTCATTGCGAGGGCGCGGCTTGTCCCGAACGAAGTGAGGGAAGCGCCCGAAGCAATCCGGTCGGGATACCGCCGGCCCTCACGGGATCAGGCTCGCACCCGGCGGGATTGCCACGCGCCCGTCGGGCGCTCGCAATGACAGGCTTGCTCCGGCGCAAGGCGGTGAGGGTTGCCCTAATGGTCGAAGACCGGGAGCCCGCTCGGCACGGCGCGGGGGATGTCATCGAGCAGGATGCTGGATGCCGGATCGGTCAACGCACGGAGGAAGCTCACCAGATCGGCCTGATCCTGGCTGTCGAGAGGTCGGGTCGCTACCAGATTGGAGTCGAGGTGTGCCACGACGTCGTCGAGGCGGGCCGGGCTCAGATCCAGCGCCGATTGCAGCCGAGGATCCAGCCGGCTTGGGTCGAAACTCCGCAGGGATTCCACCGGATTGGCGTAGTGGGCGACTACTTCCGCGAGGGTCCGCAGACTGCCGTTGTGCATGAACGGCGGGGTCAGGGACACATTGCGGAGCGGCGGAGTCCGGAACCGGTAGCGGTCGCCGTCCTGGCCGGTGAGCGAGGCCCGCCCCAGATCGGGCAGACCATCGGACAGCAGCACCGGAATGCCGGTGTTGTGGAAGGCCTGGTCGGTAAGCAGGTCGCCGCGATGACACTTGCTGCAACCGGCCCGGCCGAAGAACAGGAGCGCCCCTCGCCGGGCCGGCTCAGTCAGCGCGGCGGTATCCCCCAGGAGGTAGCGATCGAACGGGGTGCCGCCGGTCTGCCAGGTGGACCCAATGAAGGCCGCAATCGCATTGGCGGCCCGGCTGATGTTCAGCGAATCAGACGGCAGCCCCGGATAGGCGGCCTGGAACAGGCTGTCATAGCCGGGCAGCGCCCGCAGTCGGGCCGCGAGAGCGTCGTAGATCGCCTGGTAGGCGGTATCGGGCAGGGCCGCGACTTCGTTGAGACCGGCTCCCCGCATCTCGATTCGCGAGGCCATCGGCAGCAGGGCCTGCGCCGCCAACACGCCTGACAGACCCGCCGGAAGTTCCGCGCCGGTGAGGGCGCGGGGGCCTCCGGACCCCTGCTCCACCCGGCCATCCCACATGAGTTCGCGCCAGGCCGGCTGACCCCGGTCAAACAGGTCGCTGGAGTGGCGCAGGGTGAACTGCCCCGATCCGAGCTGTCTCGAGGCCCCGGGCCGCTGGCCGCCGGTGCCGATGGACAGCTCCAGATTGTCGGAGGTGTGGTAGCCGGGATTGTGGCAAGTCGAACAGCCGATGTTGCGGTCCCCGCTCAGGACCTTGTCGAAGAAGAGCGCTTGTCCCAGCCGGACCAGGGGATCAGCCGCTCTGGGGATCGGGAGGACCGGCCCCGCCACGGCCTGGACCAGGAGTTGGTTCAGTTCCGCCGCGGGGTCTCGCGGCGCCGAGGAATCTGTGACGCAAGTCGTGAGGCCCAGCAGAAGGCCCGGCCAGTGCCAGCCGGGCCGGGCGAACAGCCTCATGTCGTACAGGCGCCGGTGGATCCGCTGACGGTGGCGCTCGAGGTGTTGGCGTGGCCCAGCGTGGACCAATCCCAGAGGCCACCAAAGGCGTCCCCGGTGGGGAGAATGGTGACTGGATCTCCCACGCTGGACATGGTGGAGGTATTGTCGCCGGGCGCGCCGCGGATCACACCCTCGAACGCAGAGCCGACGCCTCCGGTGTAGAGGCCGAACAGCCGGTTGTCGGAACGGACGATGAACGAGAAGGCGCCACCGAGGTCCGCGGTGTGGTTGCCGCAGTAGAGCTGGTTGGTTTGCCCGTTGTTGCGCAGCAGGGTGGCCACCAGGCCATCGACCGCGCCGCCCGACGCGTACGTCCCACTGGCCTCGTCAGCGTCCTGGCTGACGATGACCCGAAAATCGGTGTCGAACGCGGCGATGTCGCTCCCGACCCCGGAGATGACGGCCAGGAATGGTGAACCCACGCCCCCGACGGTGTAGCTCCCGGTGCTCCCCAGGCCGGTGCTCGAGAGGTTGAACAAGAGGCTCCCATGGGTGTTACCGTCGTAGCTGCCGAGCACGCCTTCGAGTGCGGCGAGGATCGGGGAAGTGACGGAGGAGCGGCACACGCCGCCCTCCGTGTTGCCGAGATCGCCCGAGGTCATGTCGTAGTGGCCCCCGAAGGTTCCGCCGGTGACCGCCAGGTCGATGGTTCCGGTGAAGCCGTCCAGTTCGGTGCTGCTTCCGACCGTTCTCAGGTAGCCCCGGAACGGATCGTCCAGCACCGAGGTGACCACGCCGCGGCGGGTGCTACCCGACTGGACGAAGGCGAAGGCACCGCCAATCGGGACGCCAAGGTTGGTGCCGATATGGGTGCCGCAGTAGCTGGTGACCGCGGCCGAGCCGACCTTTTTCAGGCCGGTGAAGAGGCCGCCGCCAGAGGTGCTGGTATAGGTACCGGACACGGTGTCACCCGCGATGGTGCCGGTGAAGACGTACCCGGCACCGCTGGCGACGACCGCGCTGCCTTGATAGGTCAGGGAGGCGAAGGGGTGGGGAACTCCATTCACGACGAAACTCCCGGAACCGTTCATGTCCTCGACCACGAGGGTCACGCTGATGTTGCCGGCTTCGGTACCACTGTCGCCGGCGAACACTCCGCCAAAGACGATTTCGGTCTTGTACGAGCCGACGGGATCTCCGCCACAGGCCGCGACCAGGGCCGCGAGCAGGAGGAGCGGTGCTATACGGGACATGCAGACCTCGGAAGGGGGAGCGGGTTGTAATCTATCGGGGCCCCTCCGCTCGGCAATCATGAAGGTTTTCCGGGGGCGAGCCTAGTCGAATTCCACCTGGGCCAGGGCCCGGATTTCCGGTCGAGTCCGCAGGGCTTCGGCGAGGGGCGCCGGGAGCGGGGCGTCGATGCTGATCACGGCCAGCGCAAGGCCGCCGGCACTCAGCCGAGCCTGGTGATACTCGGCGATGTTGATGCCCGCATCGCCCAGCAGGGTGCCGACCCGTCCAATCACCCCCGGGACATCCTGATTCTGCAGCACCAGCACCACCCCTCGGGGCGCGACATTGACCCGGAAATCGTCGATCCGGACGATTCGGGGGTGCCCTTCGCCGAGAATAGCTCCTGCGACCCGGACCGTGCGGGTGCCGGCGGTGACCCGGACATCGATCTGGTCGGCAAAGTCGTGGATAGTATCCACCCGGGTGCGCTCCACCTGGATGCCCCGTTGCCGAGCCAGGTGGAGGGCGTTGACGACGTTCACGGTCGGCTCACCCAGGGCCACCTGCAGCACTCCGATGACGGCCCCGGTCGCCAGGGGGCGGAGCAGATCGTCCCCCTCCCCGGCGAACCGGAGTTCCACCGCCGAGACCGCGCCGCCGGCGAGCACCGCGGCGAGCTGGCCCAGCCGGGTGGCCAGATCCAGCAGAGGGCGGAGCCGCAGCAGTCGCTCGCCGCCTACCAGGGACGCATTCACCGCCCTGGAGTAGTCGCCCTCCAACAGGGCGGCACGGACTGCTTCAGCGATTTCCACGGCCACATTGAGCTGGGCCTCGTCGGTGGAGGCTCCGAGATGGGGCGTCAGCACCACATTGGGCAGCTGGCGCAGCGGGTGATCCGGCGGCAGTGGCTCCTGATCGAAGACATCGAGCGCGGCACCAGCTAGCGAGCCGTCCCGCAGCCGCTCGATGAGGACCGCTTCATCCAGTACCCCGCCCCGGGCCGCGTTGATGATGACGGCCGACCGTTTGAGCAGGGCGAGCTTGGTCGCACCCAGCAGACCGCGGGTCTTGTCGGTCAACGGCACATGGAGGGAGAGCACGTCCGCCTGCCGCAGCACCTCATCCAGCTCCACGAGCT
>CALMOP010000230.1 GCA_937871775.1 uncultured Gemmatimonadota bacterium
CAACGCCCACGCGGCCATCCGCACCACCTCCACGTTCCGATCGCCGAGTGCGCCCATCAGCGCCTCGAGTGACCCTGGGTCCTCCATGATCCCCAGACCCAGAGCCGCGGCTTCCCGCACCAGCGGGTCGGGACGCTGCAGTCCGTCCCGCAATGCCCGGGTCGCCTCCGGCAGGTTGCTGTGGCCCAGCAAACGCGCCGCCGCCCGGCGAACACATGGCTCCGGCCGCCCCAGGCTCGCTGCGAGAACCGGCACGGCCCGGGGATCCTGCAATGAAGTCTGGAACAGCGCCCGCTCGGCCCGGACCCCGAGAGCTTCATCGTGGAGCGCATTGGCTCCCGCCTGTCCCCCCCAGTCATCCCAGCCGTTCCCGAGTCCGGCGACGGCCATGCCGCACACCGCGGCCGGGGTCACGGCGAGATCCGTCAGCAGCTTGGCTACGGCGCCGGAATCGGGTCCCGCGTTCCGACCCGGACCCCGGGGCGGACGAGGCAGGCGCGGCATGTGAAAATGGAATCGGTGGGGCGGCCGGGGAGCGCGGTGGGTCACCATCGCCTGGGCCACCGGTGCGGGAGGCGCCGCCGGCTGTGGCGGAGCGGCCGCCTGCAGGGCCATCGCCAGAAACAGGCCGGGCATGATCAGTCGCCCCCGCGCTGACCCAGCTCTTCGGCGGCCCGTCGCCGAACCGCGCCATCGCTGGACTTGAGGGCCCCAACCAACGCCTCCAGCGCGGTCTGATCGCGGATCTCGGCGAGGGCGCTCACCGCCTGCTCCCGCACATCGCCGTTGGGGTCGCCCAGCAGGGTCTTCAGAGTCGGGACCGATTTCGGATCGCGGATCTCCCCCAGCGAGGAGGCCACATGCTCCCGAACATCCGGGTTCTTGTCCGCCGCGGCCTGCAGCAGAGCGGCCGGGGCCTCATGCAGTCCGACCTCCCCCAGCGCGCTGGCTGCGGTGGCGCGGATGTCACCGTCGCCGTCACTCAGCAACTTGGCGAAGGCGCTGACGTAACGTGGATCGGCGTGACGAACACCTTCCTCGTCCTCCGAACCATCCAGCCGGTTGATGGCGAGGCTCAGCGCCGCCTGACGCAGCTCCGCGTCGGCATCCCCCATTGCCCCCAGAATGAGAGCATCCGGCACCGCCTCATGAGGCATTTCGGCGAGGGCATTGAACGCTGCTCGCTTCACATCCCTGGCGGGGTCCTTGAGCGCCTGGCCCAGTGCGGTGGCCGCGCGCCGGTCCCCGATCTCACCCAGGGCCATGACGGCGCAGGCACGGACCTCGGCGTCGCTGTCGCGGGTGGCCTCGATCAGGCCGGGGACCGCCCGTGGATCCCGCAGATTCGCCAGTGACTGGGCCGCGGCCCGCCGGACTTCGACCTCCCGGTCCTTGAGCGCCAGGATCAGCGCCGGCACCGCGATGTTGGTCGTGTCCACGGTCCGAGAGTCCCCTTCGACGCTCCACGCGCCTGGGGCGATCATCCCGAAGCTCGGGGCTCGCGGCGGCAGGGGCGGGGTCGGCGGCAGGGGTGGCAGTGGTGCCGCCGAAGCGAGCTTGGCCTCCATCAGGGCACGACGGGCATCGATCCGGGCCCGGAACCGGGCGGTGCGCGTCTCCCGCATTAACCGCCGGTACCAGCTCTCGTTGGTGTCGGCGAGAACCACCGGCGCTTCGGCCTTCGGAGCGGCCGCGCTGGTCACGGTCTCCTGCTGAGCCGGAGTCGGGGCCGGCGCAACGAACTCCACGGTCGACGGAGTCGGCGGGGCGGAGTGCTCTGACGCCCGGACGGGGGTGATACCGGGAGCCGCGACGGCGGTCAGGGCAAGCAACCCGAGGGCAAGCGTGAGCACCCAGAGCGTACGGGGTGTGCTAGTCATGGAACGGCCCTCGATCAGACGGTGGATGCGGGTGACGAGCTGGGAACGGCGTTCGGCCATGCCGGTGAGCGGCACGGCGCGTGGCACGTCCACCCATTCCGCCACCTTCACGAGACAGCTGGCCAGCGAGATCCCCGACCCGGTCCGATAGACCGCCCAGTCATCGCAGAGATACTCCGCGGCCTCCTGAATCCGGACCCGCGCCAGCAGGTTGAGCGGCTGCAGGAACAGCGCCCGCTCCAGCAGGCAGGCGAGCGTCAGCCAGGCCGGGTCCCGGCGAGCCAGATGAGCCAGTTCGTGCGCCAGCATGCTGCGTTGCTGGGCCGAATCGAGATCGGTGAGCGCCGCTTCCGGCAGGGCGATCTCGGCTCCGCCGAGGGCCACCGGACTGGACAGGCCGGGGGCCGCCGTGAGCCGGACGTGCCGCTCGATCCCGCCGGCCTGACGCAGCTGGTCCAGCATCTCGAGCAACGGCCGGTCCGTTACCGCGCGACGGTAGCCCAGCCTGCGGATGGCGCGGGACCGCTGCAACAGATAGAGTCCGGTCCATCCGGCGGCGATCAGCAGCCAGGCCGCGACCAGCCCGGACCACCCGCCGGGTGTCGGCCGAGGGGTCGCAGCACCGGTGGGAGGGGTGAGCAGCGCCGTGGCGTTCGGGGCTGGGGTCGCCGCCCCGCGGGCGGGCCGCGCTATCGCGACCAGACCGGGCTCGGTTACCGGACCCGACCGGGAGGGCGCGGCTGTCTCGCCCAGCATGCCGGACCAGGCCTGTGATACCGACGTCGGGTCCCCAGGCACTGCCGCCTGGGTGCCGGGAAATGCTACGACTCCACCCAGCGGTTCGAGCCCCAGCCCCAGCTGCAGTGATGCGGTGATGAGGCCGCCGACCAGGGCAGTCTTCCAGAGCAGGTCCCGCCCGGCCGGTTCGCGGACGTAGCGGCGGGTCAACCCCCAGGCCGCCCCCAGGAGCAGGGTACTATGAAGGAGGTAGGTCAGGGCCCAGCTGCCCACCAGGGACATCAGGGATTCAGTTGGCATCGGGGTGCGTCTCCTTTCCCACCGCATGGCCTTCGACCAGTTGGCGAATCCGGTCCAGGTCGCCGGCACTCACCTCGCGGGCACTCAGGAGTTGCGACATCACCGCGGTGACGTCGCCGTCAAACAACCGCTCGGTCAGCTCCTCGATCATCGAGCGGCGAACCTCCTGTTCGGTCACCGTCGCTCGATAGACGAACTGACGCTGGCGAGTCTCATGCGCCACGACACCCCGCCGCTCAAGGCGTGACAACAGGGTCGCCACCGTGGTCAGGGCCAGGCTGCGCTCGGCTTTGAGCGCCTCGCAGATCTCGGCGACTGTCGCCTGGCCCCGGTCCCAGAGGACCCGCATGATCGCGATCTGAAGCTCTGTGAGTTGGTGGGTCTCGGGCATGACGGTCCTCTGCGGTTTGCCGGCTGGCGGCTGACGGCCCAGTAACTACACATGTAATATTACGGTCGTAGTGGTTGTGTCAAGACGGGGGAATGCTGGATTCAGTTTCAGCCTGCACCCTGGTGGTGGAGGCGGTAGTGGGTGGGGCGGTAGCGGTAGCGGCGGTAGCGGCGGTAGCGGCGGTACTATAATTGAAGCCCCATGTCACGATCCCTCGAATCTCCGGGCGCCCGCGTGGCCGGACTCTGGAACGGGCTCTCGCCCTGGCCGGGAGGGCGCTGGCTGTTCGGGAAGATCCTCGGATTCATGGTGCCCTACACCGGGGCACTCGGGGCCCGGGTCGAGGTGCTTGAACCGGGGCACGCGCGGGTCCGCCTGGTGGAGCGCCGGGCGCTACGGAACCACCTGCATTCGGTCCACGCCGTCGCCCTGGTCAACCTGGCCGAAGTGACCAGCGGGCTGGCGATGCTGGTCGGGCTGCCGGGCTCGGTCCGAGGCATCGTCCGGGGTCTGGCCATCGAGTATCACAAGAAGGCGCGGGGTAACCTGGTCGCGGAGTCGGTCGTGTCCCTGCCGGAGGTGACCGAGCCGGTCGACCATGAGGTACGGACCACGATCCGGGATGGCTCCGGCGAGACCGTGGCGGAAGCGACTGTGCGCTGGAGGTTGAGCCCGGCGTGACCGTGACTCCCACGCTGACCACCGCCCTCACCCGGCATGCCGCCATCGAAGTCCCGCTGATCTGCGGCGCCATGTATCCGTGCAGCAATCCCGAGCTGGTGGCGGCGGCATCCGAAGCCGGCGCGCTGGGGGTGGTTCAGCCGATCTCGCTGACCTATGTGCACGGCCACGACTTCCGGGAGGGCCTGCGGCTGATCCGCCGACTGACCAGCCGCCCCATCGGGTTGAACGCGCTGATCGAGCAGTCCTCGAGGACCTATTACGATCGGATGCGCCGCTGGATCGAGATCTCCCTCGAGGAGGGGATCCGGTTCTTCATCACCTCGCTGGGCAATCCCCGCTGGGTGGTCGACCTGGTCACTCCCCAGGGCGGGGTCGTCTACCACGACGTCACGGAACGGCGCTGGGCCGAAAAGGGCCTGGCCGGTGGGGTGCACGGGCTGATCGCCGTCAACCGCCGCGCCGGTGGCCACGCCGGCGAGAAGGCCCCCGAAGCGCTCCTGGCGGAGCTGGGTGATCTGGGTGTGCCGGTGGTACTCGCCGGCGGGGTCGGGGATGCCCCGGAGTTTCTGCAGGCCCTCCGCATGGGCTACGCCGGGGCCCAGCTGGGCACCCGCTTCATCGCGACGCCGGAGTGCCGGGCCAGCCAGTCCTACAAGGACGCGATCGTCGCGGCCGCTGAGGCCGACATCGTATTGACCGAGCGACTGACCGGGGTCCCGGTGGCAGTCATCCGGAATCCATATGTCGAGCGCATCGGCCTGAAGGCCGGACCGGTGGCACGGTGGATGCTGCGGCACCGCCGCACCAAACATCTGATGCGGACCATCTACGCGCTCCGTTCCCTGTGGCAGCTGAAGCGGGGACTGACACGGGAGCCCCGGGATGACCGACCCGACCGCGGAGCCGACCGCCTCTACTGGCAGGCCGGCAAGAGTGTGGCGACGATTGACAGAATCGAACCGGTGGCCCAGATCATTCAAAGGTTCCGGAACGCGGTCCTGACCGCGGGGTAACTGGCTGGAGGCCGTGGATCTCGCATCGGGGTAATCCGACACACTTCGATGGGCCAGCCTTTCCATATTAAAGGCGGAACTGCGGCACTTTTCCTACGGTCAGAGTTCCAGATGAAAAGTGTTAAGTCATTATGCATCAATGAGATGACAACCGGGCCCAAGTGTTGCAACACTATACGCTGGAGTAGTGCGCCTAAGCTGCACGGAGGTGGGGGAGGCAGTTGTCATGTATAGAATCCGGTCGGCTTCCGGGACCGAATCAGTCTACAACTCACTGGACGAATTCACCGCTGCGGTGCAGCGGGGAGAAGTGGCTGCGGAAGATGAAATCTTCCACAGCCGGGCCAATCGCTGGTTGGACGTCAAGAGTCATCCTCATTATCGCGGTGCCTCCAGCTGGTCCTCGCCGCCAGGTGGCTTCCCGAGTCCCGCGAGCCCGGCTCCCGACGCCCGCCTGAAGGCGCCGGCGGCCACCACTTCGGCCCCGGTCCAGACGCCGCCGGCTCGGCCGGCTGTGGGGCCGACCAATCAGCCTCCCGCGACTCGGCCCCAGCTCGGTGGGGAGCGGCCCTCAGTCGCAGACCTGACTGCCGCGCCCCCGGTCAAGCCCCGCAAGAGCAAAGAACTGACCTTCATCGACGTGCAAGGCTCGGCCGCCACCGCTCCGACGAGTGAAGCCCGGACCGCACCGCCTCCCCGCGACTCCAAACCGGTGGCCGTGGCCACCCCCCCCCAACCCGGCCCGGTGGTGCCAAGCAGCCCGCCACCCCCCCCCACGGCCTCGGAGGACGAGGCCAATCGAGACTTCCTGGTGATGGATTCCGGGTTCGACTCCCCGGTACGCACCTCAAGCGGCCACAAGGCCGTTCCCGAAAACATCGAGGCGCAGTTCGACCCGCCGAACAGCGACAAGCCGCCGGCTCCCGGAGCGCCCGCCGTTCAGGTGACAGCAGAGGCCCCGGTGCCTATCAAGCCCGCCGCTCCGGCAAAGCCCCTGACTCCGTCACCCTCAAAAACCCCGACGCCCAAGCCGACCTCGACGGTCAAGCTGGAGCCACCCCCGGCTTCGACGACGGCTTTCTCCGACCTGATCGAGCCGGAGGCTGAACGCCCCGCCGCGAGCATCCGGGGCGACGGTTCGGTCGTGGACCTCGAGAGGCCGGTCAGGGAACCCCGGCACACCTCCCACCGATCGCTGGTGACCGGTGCGAGTGCCCCCCCCGCACCGCGCCGGAAGTCGGCTGTACTGGTGCTGGGGAGCGCCGCCGCCCTGACCCTGGGGGGTGCAGCACTGGGCTGGTGGGCGCTGTCGCACCGATCGACCACGGGGACCCCCGCCACCATCACCCAGCCTTCCGGCGACACGGTACCGGTCACGGCGTTGCGCCCCGTAACTGCGGACACTGTGACGATCCCGAGACCGCAACCAGCGGCAAATCCGGTGGATTCCGCCGCAGCGCATCCCCCCCGGGATGAGGTCATCGCGGCGGCCCGGCCCAACTTCAAGGCCGACGTGGTGCTGCCCCCGTCCGATCTGGGCCTCGCCCGGGTGATCGGTGCCGGGACCGCGATCCCCACGGCCGAGTTGGTCCGCCGCTTGAGCGGCGCCGAACGCCAGGCGGCCGCCGACCTCAACGCTCGCCTGAGTGGGTTCCGCAATCTGTTCATTCCGGCCCGGCTGGGAAACCTCGAGGGAGTCAGCCAGGCCCGCTCGCAGTGGCTGTCAGGGGCAGAGGCCATCCGTGATTACCGGGCCCGGATCGCCCGGCTGGAAACCGCCTACGAGGACACGGCCTTGGCCTCCCAGCGAGTCAACCGCTGGTCCGGGACGGACATGCGAACCTGGACCGCCAAGCCAACCCTGGCGGAACCCGTAGCCATGTCGCAGCTGGCGGACCTGATGTTCAGCCAGGTCAATGAGGCCCTGGAGATCCTCGCCGCGCTCGATGGGCAGTACTCCGTCACAGGCAAGAGTATCGGGTTTCGCAATCCCGCGTCGGGCACCCGGTATCTGAGCATCCGGAACTGGGTGGACCAACGCACCCAGGCCTGGTCCACGACACCTGAAACGGCGCGCCCCAGAACCATCAGCGCCATTCTGGTCGCTCTGGGCGACGGGCTGCCAGCGGTGCGGTAGTTCCGGGGTTCGTCGTTGCCCCAACGGGCGCTCGCTTTCCACACCAATCCACAATCCTCAACAGAGTCCACACCACGAACTCGTCAAGTCGTCGTGGCGGATGCTTGACGTCACCCGTGCGCCGGCGCAACTTGTGCCTCCCCTGACCCACCCCGGCCGCTGCTGCCACGATGCCAATGTCCCGAGCAGTCGACGAATTGATCAGCGCCTTCCGCTGCACCTTCT
>CALMOP010000231.1 GCA_937871775.1 uncultured Gemmatimonadota bacterium
TGGCAGTCCTGGCCCACTGGCCATGCAGCGTGCTGGCCTCCTCGCCTGCTGGCCTCCTGGCCTTCTCGCCTGCTGGCCTACTGGCCTACTGGCCTTCTCGCCTTCTAGCCTTCTAGCCCCGGCCCCATGAAAGCTTCCGAAGTCATGGTCCCCAATCCCTACGTCGCCGTGGCCAACGCGTCAGCGAGCGAGGTGTCGATCATGTTCCGCAGCCGGAACATCTCGGTGGTCCCGGTAGTCGATGACCACCGCACTCGGCGCTTCCTCGGGGTGGTGAGCGACCGGGACCTGGTGACCCGCTGCCTGGCGATCGGGAGCGACCCCCTCACCACCCGGGCCGATGCCATCATGCGGACCGAGACTTCGGTGGTCCGTCCCGAGACCGAGCTCGCCGGCTACGTGCTGCACATGGACCAGGATCCCACCGAGTCCCATCTGCGACCCACCATCACGGTGGTGGACGCCGATCACTGCGTGGTCGGGTTCATCAGCCACCCGGAGCAGGTGGCCGGGATTCAGGTCGTATGGCGGTGAGCGTGCCCCAACCCCGTATCTTCAGCGTCCGTGAGGCCGCGGCCACCCTGCCACTGGTGGGCCGGGTGGTGGGTGACCTGCTGGAGGCTTACCCCCGGTGGAAATCGCTGGTGGCCCGGTACGAGGTACTCACTACCCCGCTCAAGGCCACCGACGGCGAACCGCAGGAGGTCCTGGCGCTGCGCGAGGCGGCCGCCCGCGAGGCGGGCCGGATCAACGATTTCCTGCTGGAGCTGGAAGAGGTCGGCTGCGTCTTCAAGGGCTTCGACGCCGGCCTGGTCGATTTCTACGCTCTCCGGGACGACCGGCTGGTCTTCCTCTGCTGGCGCATGGGGGAGACCCGCATCACCCACTGGCACGAAATCGACTCTGGCTTCGCGGGCCGCCAGCCGATCGATTCCATTATGCTCGCCGAAACGGTCATTGGATGACGACGATCTGGCATCTCGCCCACATCGCGGGCTTCACGATGTGGGTCGGTGGCGGACTGGGAGCCATGTTCGCGGGGATCCGGGGCCGCCAGGAAGACCGGCCGGCCCAGGCCATCATCGTCCGGCTGCTCACCGCCATTCACCGCCTGGTGATGCTGCCGGGTATCCTCCTCACCCTGGCCTCCGGAGTAGCCCTCTCCATCCCCGCGGCGCGGGCGGGCGCCCCCTCCTCCTGGCTCATGCTCATGCAGCTCGCCGGGGTACTGGCTGGAATCCTGGTGCTGTTCGTGTCGATCCCCAGCCTGGCCCGGCTCACCCGCATTCCCCCCACCGGCGACTCCGCCCCCCGCTTCGACTCCCTTCGCCGCCGCCAGTCCAGAGCCGGCATGATCGCCGGCATGCTCGGGCTGCTGGCGCTGATCGCTGGGGTGTTGCACAAGTACTAACTGCGGGGAAGACCACGGTGAGACAGCGGTGAGACTACGGGAACACAACGGGAAGACCACGGTGAAACAGCGGGAAGACCGCGAGCCACCCCCGATATCCCCGATCTCTTCCCGCAGTTTCCCCGTTGTCTTCCCGTTGTCTCACCGCTGTCTTCCCGTAGTCTTCCCGTAGTCTTCCCGTGGTTTCACCGTTGTCTCACCGTGGTCTTCCCGTCTGACACCCCCTTCTCACCGGACACACCTCGCACCGCGCCACCCGGGCGGTACAGATCAGGGCGCCCAGCTCCATGATCGCCTGGTTGAAGCTCCAGGCAGTTCGCCCGTTTCGCGGCTGCAGCGCCTGGGCAGTGGCCCACAGCCGCTCATCCAGTCTCGCCCCCGTCCGTCGGGCCCGGGGGTAGAAGTAGCGGCGCAGCACCCGGGCCACGTTGGTATCGACCGCGGGGTGCGGGCGCTCGAAGGCGAAGGTCATCAGCGCCCCGGCGGTATAGCGCCCCACCCCGGGCAGCTGCCGGAGGGCCACGGCGTCGGGCTGGAGGGAGCCGTCCTGCTCCCGCATCACCTGTCGCGCCAGCCGATGCAGGTTCACGATCCGGCGGTAGTAGCCCAGGCCTTCCCAGGCCTCGCGCACCTGCCGTTTGCCGGCCCGGGCCAGGTGCTCCATGGTGGGGTAGCGCGCCAGGAATCGGGGATAGAATTCCAGCACCCGGGACACCTGGGTCTGCTGCAGCATCACCTCGGAGACCAGCACCCGATAGGGATCCCGGGTGCGGCGCCAGGGCAGGTCGCGACCCTGGCGCCGGAACCACGCCGTCAGGCGGCGCCGGAAGCTGGCCATCTCGGGGGTGGACTTGGCGGTCATGAGGAGACAAGATATGAGGGCCCCTGACCGCCGGCCATCGGCCTGACCGGCGGCTCCGCCAGCCTGAGGATCCCGTCACTTCATGACCGCCGCGACCTACGACATCCGCCGGCCGATCGGACGCGCCGTGCTGGGCGCGTTGGCCCATGTCGGTCGGCTGAGCCTGATGATCGCCGAGCTGGTCCGCGGCCTCGCCGAGTGGCGGGTGTGGCTGCCGCTCACCATCACCGAGGGCTGGAACATCGGGGTGGGCAGCCTGCCGATCATCCTGCTGGTGGCCGGCTTCGCCGGCGCGGTGACCGCGCTGCAGACCGGCTACCAGTTCTCCGGCAACATCCCGCTCTACGTCGCCGGGTCGCTGATCGTGGAGTCGGTGGTGCTGGAGCTGGGCCCGGTGCTCACCGGCCTGATCCTGGCCGGCCGCATCGGGGCCCGCTACGCTGCCGAACTCGGCACCATGCGGGTCACCGAACAGATCGATGCGCTGGAGACCCTGGGCCGCTCCCCGGCCAGTCACCTGGTGATTCCCCGGGTGCTGGCGGGGATCATCATGATCCCGGTGCTCACCATCATCGCCAACATCACCGGCGTCATCTCCGGCTGGGTGGCGGTGCAGCAGGTGCTGCCGGTGACCAATACCGACTTCGCCTACGGGGCCCGGTTCTTCTGGCACCCCTTCGATGCGACCTACTCGGTGATCAAGGGCTTCGCCTTCGCGATCTGCATTACCGTGATCAGCTGCTATTACGGCTTCAGCACCGAGCAGGGCGCCGAAGGCGTCGGCAAGTCCACCACCGGCGCGGTGGTCTCCAGCTGCGTCATGATCCTGTTGCTGGATACGCTGCTGGCGAGGCTGCTGCTCAATTAGTCCGTGGCAGGGTGGGCTCGGTGTAAGGGCCAGTGCCCGGGGCCCAGGGCCCAGTAGTGAGTATTTCGTATCGACAGCGGGTCCCAGAGAACCTCTACTCGACACTGGGCACTGGGCACTGGGCACTCACCAACCAACTGGAGCCCGAGCTTGATCGAACTCCGCGGCATCAAGAAACGCTTCGGCCAGCAGGTCGTCCTCGACGGGGTGGATTTTGTGGTCCAGGACGGCGAGACCGTGGCGCTGCTGGGGCCGTCCGGGACCGGCAAGAGTGTGCTGCTCAAGCATATCGTCGGGCTGATCCGGCAGGATGCCGGCACCGTCATCGTGGACGGGAAGGACGTGGCCCGGCTCAAGCGGGAGGCCCTCCGCCAGCTCCGCTCTACGGTCGGCTACGTATTCCAGAACGGCGCCCTGTTTGATTCCATGACCGTGTTCGAGAACATCCGCCTGGGCGTGACCGACGAAAAGGCGTATCGCAACCTGGAGTTCTGCCAGGAGCGGGTGGCCAAGTGCCTGTCGCTGGTGAACCTGACCCCGGACACGGCGGACAAATATCCGGCCCAGCTGTCGGGCGGGATGCGCAAGCGGGTGGGGATCTCGCGCGCCATCGCGGGCCGGCCCAAGTACCTGCTCTACGATGAGCCCACCAGCGGTCTCGACCCGGTCAATGCGGACATCATCGATGAGCTGGTCAAGAGCCTGGCCGCCGAACTCGGCGTGACCAGTATCATGGTCACCCACGATGTCCGCGGTGCGTTCCGGGTGGCGGACCGGCTGGCCCTTCTGACCGGAGGCAGGATCGTGCAACAGGGTACCCCGAAGGATTTCATGCAGTCCACCGTCCCGGCGGTGCGCGAGTTCCTGGAACGCGACTTCGGCAACCTCAACTTCGCCGCCTGAGCATGGACCTCCACTACCAGAAGGAAGTCGCCGTCGGGACCATGGTGCTGGCCGGCATCGGGCTTTTCGTCGCCGGCACCATGTGGCTCAAGGGCACCAGCTTTCACCCCACCGGCCGGACCGCCCAGGTGGAACTGGCCGAGCTGGGCAGCCTGCAGGTCGACAACGAGGTCACCGTCTCCGGCTACCAGGTGGGTAAGGTCGCGGCCGTCGAGTTCAAGGGCCCCGGCCGGGTGCTGGTGACCGTTACCCTGCCGCCCGACCTGGTCATCCACCAGGACGCCTCCGCCCAGATCGAATCCGGGTTCTTCAGCAGCGGCTCCAAGCTCCGCCTCGATCCCGGCACCGAGACCGCCCCGGTGCTGCCCGAGGGCGCGATCATCCGCGGGGTGAGCGGGCAGGACCTGTTCGCCAAGGGCGCCAAGCTCGCCGACCGGGCCGATTCGGTGCTCATCGGGGTGCAGGCCATCGCCAGCGTCAAGATGGCCGACGAGTTGAACCGCACCCTGCAGTCGCTGCAGCGGGTGCTCAACGCCATGAACCAGCGGCTCCCCGCCACCACCGACGAGGCCACCAGGACCATGGTGGCCCTGCGTCAGATGACCAACCGGCTCGACAGCACCCTGGCCGCCATCCCGATCGGCAACGCCGTCGCCCACGCTGATACCCTGGCCAAGAATCTGTCCACCATGTCGATCCAGCTCACCGCCACCGGCGCCCGGCTCGACAGCCTGCTCCAGAAGATCAACAGCGGCCAGGGCACCATCGGCAAGTTCGCCACTGATTCGGGCTTCTACATGGACAGCCGCGCCGCGATGCAGGCTCTCAAGACCCTGATGGATGAACTCAACAAGCACCCGGGCAAGATCACGGTGCAGGTGAAGATGTTCTAGGGGAATGCAACGGGAAGACAACGGGAAGACTACGGTGAGACACCGGTGAAACGTCGGGAAGACTACGGTGAAACACCGGTGAGATATCGGTGAGACATCGGGAAGACAACGGGAAATATCGGAAGACAACAGGGTCCCGGGCTGGCTCCTGATCTTCCCGTCTCAGCGTAGTCTTCCCGCCGTTTCACCGCAGTCTTCCCGGTGTCTCACCGTAGTCTTCCCGCCATTTCACCGTAGTCTTCCCGATGTCTCACCGTAGTCTTCCCGTTGTTTCACCGGTGTCTTCCCGTGGTTTCCCCTTTCTCCCCACTCCCTTGCCCCTCCCCCCCACTCTCTCCCCCAAGTTCACCGAGGCGCTGCTGTATGCCGGGGAGCTGCACGGCAGGCAGCGCCGCAAGGGCAGCGGCATCCCCTTCATGGCCCACCTGCTGGGGGTCGCCAGCATCGTGCTGGAGGACGGGGGTGACGAGGAGGAGGGGATCGCGGCCCTGTTGCACGACGCGGTGGAGGACCACCCCAGGAGGGGCCAGACCGAACGGGAGATCCTGGAGCGCTTCGGACCGCGGGTCCATCGCATCGTGATGGGCTGCACCGAGCCCGATCCCCACGCCCTGGAGCACGGCGTGAAGGGCCCCTGGGAGGCCCGCAAGGAACGCTACATCGAGCAGCTGCGGCACGCGGCCGACAGCGACGTCCGACGGGTCGCGAGCGCCGACAAGCTTTACAACGCCCGCGCGATCATGAACGACATGCGGTTCGTGGGCGAGGAGGTGTGGCAGCGCTTCAGCGTCCCCAGGGAGAAGACCCTCTGGTATTACCGCGAAGTTACCCATGCCCTC
>CALMOP010000232.1 GCA_937871775.1 uncultured Gemmatimonadota bacterium
GCTTGCTGAACCTGCTGGACTTCGGGTTGCCGTTGGTTCCCGCCCGGGGTGCCCGGCTCCGGTTCGGCCGGCTTCTGCTTGGCCGCGGCCTTCTGTCGCTCGGCCTCTTGCGCCTGCTCGGCCTGCTGGGCCTGCATCTGCTGTTGTTCGGCGACCGTCATGACTCCGGCAGCCTGACGCATGCGCTCGAACTCCTGATCGAGCCCCATTCGCCACTCCGGGGTCCAGCGGTGGTAGGTCTGGCCGGCCATGCAGGTGGCGAGCGCGGTCATCCGGATGAGTGCGATCGCGGGCACCACGTCACTGGGCGTGGGCTGGAAGATCCGGGAGAGCGTGGGATCGGGGACCGGCACTAACTGGGGTCCCATCGGCGTCATCTGGGGTTGGGGCGGTATGGGCTGCCAGCCTTCGGGCGGCCCTTCCTCCCAGGCGGCGATCTGGCGCCGCACATGCATGCGCTGGGGCTCCTCCCGGAGCCCGACCATGGGTCCGACTCCGGTTGCCACGATGTCGCGGAACTCCTCCGGCGGGATGGGCACACCGGCCTGCACCATGGTGGTCAACTGCTCCACTTTCTGGACGGGCAGGAGGAGACTCAGGGAGCCGGCCTTGAGTTGCACATCGCGGGTGCTGCCCAGGTCGGCCCCTGTCCACCGCTTCTCGGCATACATCTCCTCTTCCCCGACCCACGCCATGCGCTGGGGCGTGGTGAAGAAGGCGCGAACCTGCTGGAGGATGATGCGACACCAGCGGAGATAGGCCCGTTCGAGATTCTGGCGGGGTTCGCTCAGGGCCACCTGCGCCTGCCCGAGGATCGCGAACGCCTGGCGACCGCTCTGGACCGACGCGGCTTCGAGACCTTGGGCGGTCTGGGAGAGACCCAGGTCTTCCCGCATCTCCGTTTTGGACAACTCGTACACCTGGAAGATGCCCTGGTCGAGCGGGGGCACGTCTTCCTGCACGGGGGCCCCACCGGGATTGATGGGCAGCACGGTCCGTTCCCGGTTGATGATGTCCTGTTCATTCAGCAGACTCGTGGTGGGCAGGAAGATGAACCGATGCAGCATCTGGTCGGTATGCTCGCGGACGGCGGCCCGTTGCTGGTGGATCGATTCGATCCCGGGTCCCACGATGTCCATGACACATTCCTCGTGCCACTGGCGCAGTTCGGTGAGCGGGGGCAGCAGGGGTTCCGGCCCATTCTCCGGGATGGTGGCACTCCACGGGGCGCGATGGACCATGGTGTCCATGCCGGCGACGATGAGGTAGGCGCCATCCGGGTATTCGCTGGAGGCGTTCATCCATCCACGCAGGGTGAAGACCAGGCGATCATCCCCTTCGAGACTGGCTGCGGCCTCTTTCTCTTTCTTCGTTTCGCCGGGCAGCAGCATCCGGGCCTTGGGGGGGTGGTCCTGCAGCTGCTTGACCTTCTCCTCGGGCATCTTCCCGAATACGTCGGGCCACTGGCGCTTGAGTTTGCCGAAGGGCACGAACTCGGCGATCAGGGCGCCATGGGCCTCCCAGAGATCGGCGGCCGTGGCGGGGATGAGGCGGACATGGCGACCATCATAGACCTGACGTTCGAGCGTCGGACACCACTGCAACGCGGCCTGGGCGCGGTCCTCCGTGAAGGTCCCATCCGTCTGGACATAGCGGAGTATGGCCTCACTGGTGGGCAGTTCGCCCTGCATCCCGAACGGCTGGTCCACCGTCTGGGCCATGGGATGGGCTTCGACCTCGATGGGTTGGCGTCGGCCCTGGGGATTGACCCAGCAGCAGGCATAGGCCCGGCGCCAGGTGGCGCACAGATCCTCCAGCCGGCGGAACAGGTGCGCCCCGTCCATTTCCGACTCCCCGAGCATGCGGGTGAGGATGGTCCGGGCGAAATCGGCCTGATCGCGGTGCGTCTCATCGGGACCGGAGGGGGTGGGGTCCGGTTCCGGGGGATCGGCGAGGAGGGCGGCGGTGAACTTGCGACAGAGGGCGGCGGCGGTATTCATGCCGCTGGTCTCGGCGCCATTGAAGGCCCAGACACGCCACTCATCCCGATCCTGGGTCTTCTGCACTTCCACGTTGGCAAACCCGCGCCGGCGGAGGTCGTTGACCTTGACATCGGCGAGGTACCGGGACAGCATGCGGTCCTGATCGGTCCATGCCTTGACGAGGGCTTTGGCGACCTTGGTGGCGTCTTCGGTGAGCCACGGTCCCGGTTCGACCTGGGCGCCGAGGGGGGCCTTCTCCTGCAACGCCATCTGGTTGGGCGTCTCGGTGGGATCGGTCAGGCCGTCGGGGTTTTCGGGGTTCACACCGACGTAGATCCCGGTCATGAGGGGTCACCGCTTTCCATGTTCCAGTGGGTATTCAGGGTCCAGATGAGATAGGCCATGTCGCGGCTCACCCCGTGTAACTGGATTAACCGGGTATAGCACGCCTCGAATTCCTCCAGATCCGCCCGCCAGGAGTCCAGCACCTGCTGCCGTTCCTCGATGTCGAGCCATTCACTCATCGTCATACTCCGCGGCATCGCCGGTCGCGATCCGGACTTCCACTTCCGCGAGATCGGCGCCGGCATGCAGGGATTCCGTGGCCCACTGGACCAGGTGTTTCCGTGCGGTGGTCCCGGGTCGGGTGCGAGCCTGAATGGCCTCCCGGATCGACAGGGGGAGTTCCTGCCGGGTCGGTGGGGGCGGGAGGGGTTCCAGGGCCGTGGGCGAGGCATGGGGTCCCATGAGGAGCCCGATGAGGTGATCGACCCGGTGTTCCAGTTCGCGGACCCGTGTTTCGGCCTGTTCAGCGCGATCCCGCCATGGGTTCCAGCTCATGCGACCTCCTGTCGGGTGCCTTTGCGGGGTCGGGACCAGAAGTGCTTGGTGGGGGTCGGGTCGGGCTGGTCCCAGCGGATGCGACTGCCCTGGGGCGTGACAAACACGCGGTCCGGGTCGGGTTGCCGTTCCGGGGCCTCGCTCCCCTGGGGCCGCATCATGAGGCCGTAGCGGAGCGCATCGAGTCCGTGGTCCTCGCCGTTGCTGTCGTAGGCCTCGGGGTCCTTGGGGTCGATGGCGATGACCTGAATGGTCCGGAGCAGGTACAGGGCCTCGGGGTGGAACGTCAGCCGGGGCCGTTCCCACGGCTTCAGGTCCGCCGGTTCCTTCTCCTCGGGCCAGCGGAGGAGGCCGTGGAGCATCTGGGTGCCGGCGGCGATCGAGCCCCGGCCCTTGGGACTCGGGACGCAGGGGGGTGTCTGTTTCCCGAGGGATTCCTTGAGGCCAGACTGGAACAGTTCCAGCACGGTGGGGCCGCCATCGGTCACCGCCGTCATGGCGCTATCGCAGCCGATGATCTGTGGCACCGGGAGGCCCTTCCCCATGAGGCGTTCGCCCAGTTCCCGACCCGCGGACAGGGCTTCGAGTTCGCGGAAGGGCCAATCCCAGCGGACGGTATGGTCGCCATCGGGGCCGACCCCGAACAGGACGAAGCAGCCACTGGTGCGGTAGCCCCAGTCGAGTCCCCCATACCAGCGCCACCCGCGGGTCTGGGCTTCGGGCCAGCGGACGACGTGGCAGGCGGGCTGGAACTGGGGGAAGGCGAGGCCGGAACCCGCCGTGAGGAGCAGGGCGTCCAGTTCCTGCTGGCTGACAGGGCTGTCCTTGGGGTATTCCGCGTACATGGTCGCGATTTCCGCCGCGGAGATGTAGGGATTGTCCCGGGTGCGGGCGTGGAACTCGGCCCAATCCGGCCCCTGTTCCCTGGCTTGAATCCGGGCACAGACGCGATTGAAGTAGGAGGGGGTGAGCCCTTCCTTGTTCCCATCGAGCCCGGCCCACGGGGTGCTCAACCAGTAGGCCCAGCCGGCACGCACCGCGAGGGCGGGTCGGAGCACATTGGGCCAGCTATAGCCCAGATCCTGGTGGGCCGCTTCATCGACCACCATCCCGTGGACCCCCTGACCCCGGATGCCGTCCACGTTCTCCGCCGAGAACATCTTGAACGTGCCGCCATTGGGGAACGTGACCATCTTGTCCTGTTCCGAGACATGGATGCCGGGGATGCCGGCACACCGGGGCTTGATCTCCCGGAGCCAGACCGCCTGGCCCTGGGTGAAGTCGGGGGCCAACCAGAGGATGTGCTTCCCCTGGGACACTCCCGGGAACTGGGGGGTGCCTTCCCGCCAGCCGGGCCCATGGCCAGCAATGGCCGCAATCACCCCTTCCAGTGTCTTCCCGTTCTGTCGCCCACGGCGGCACACCTTGAACCGGACCGCAGCGTCCAGACTGGCCAACTGCTTGGGATGCGGTTCCGGCAGGCGGATCTCGCTCATGCCGGTGCCGGGCCCCCGCCGATGATCACCTGGACATTCACCTGCTGCGCCTGATGCTGCATCGCGGTCGGGCGGAGGTCCGTTTCATCGATCCGCGCCGCCTTCAGCAGGTGCTCGAACGGGATCGCCTCCGGCGCCACCCGCAGCCGCCGCGCCGTCTCCGTCAACGCCTGGTTCGCCACCGCCTGTCGCCGCCAGGCCAACCACGACTGGCGACTCTTGCGAGGCCCCGGATTCCCGATCCGGAGACTCCCACCATGCTTCTGGGCCGCCATCGCCGTCGGCAACACCTCCAGCGCCGTCCCGTCCGGATTCCACGGCGGCACCGTCACCTGCCGCGGACCCGCCTCCGCCTCGCCCGATCCTCCAGCCGCTCCTGAGCCGTCATCCGGTTCCGGAGTTCCCCCGCCGCCGTCAAGGTCCCGTCCGGACGCATATGCCCCCGGTTCACCAGTATCCGACACGCTTCCTCCCGGTTCCCCACCTGCTCCGTCAGCCGGTCCACCAACTGACCACGCCCCTCGAAGCCCATCGGAAACCCCCTGTTCCACGTGAAACCCCCCCATTACCGTTTCACCGGCAAATCTGCCGGAAGCGATACCGGCGCGGGTCGAGGCCGGCCCCTGTAGCGCATGCCCCCCGTGTCGGTGTGACACGCATCGTTTCGAGCCTTCCGCGGGTGTGTCATTGGGACACGGTGCCTTGCTTTGATGCAGCGTGTCAGTGCGACGCGGTGATGGCCACATGTATCATACCGTTTCAGCGACGGTAACGCGACAGCATCGCGACAGTATCATACCGTTTCAGCGACGGTAACGCGACAGCATCGCGACAGTGTTACACTCGTTACCGGCGGGCTGAGTGGATACTACTAGTGAAGCGCCGCCGTGTCAACGGGACACTGTCGTCCTGGTAGTTGCTTCCACCCTTCCGACTGGGCTGGCAGAGTGCAGGTAGCGGTATCTCCCTTGTTGTGCAATGGGGGATACTGCTTGGCGGTAGCGGCTGGGGATTGGTCGGAGGAAGGTAACACTGTTCGCCGGTAACCCCGCTTGCGCGTCACCAACCGGGGAGTGGAGTTCCCCGGCGGTTACCATGTGCTGACTCGGGACCGCCTCCGGAGCTGTGCGTTCGGCGTCCAACCGATCGTGCCAGTGGCGGGCATGGCGTTGCTAACCCACTGCACGCGGTTGCCGGATTTCCACGCG
>CALMOP010000233.1 GCA_937871775.1 uncultured Gemmatimonadota bacterium
GGCCCCTTCGGGGCCTCGCAATGACCGAATCGGAGACGAAGCCACCTGTGCCGAGCTTCCCTGGTGCCCGCCGGGGGTCAACGCGACCCGCCGAGGACCTGACGGATGCGATCGGGGTAATTGCCGCAGATGCCATCGACGCCCAGCCCTGCCAGGCGCCGAATCGCCGCTGCCTCGTTCGCGGTCCAGGCGATCAGGTCCAGCCCGTCCTGATGCAGCTCATCCACGAGGGCGTCGTCGATCAAATGGGCTTCCATCCACAAGGTGTCGGCCCCCGCGCCACGCACCACCGAGGGGGTGTCCAGCAGGTAACTCGCCAGCAGCACCCCGCGCCTGAGACCCGGTCGCTGGTCTCCGAGCCGGGCCACGATGCGATGATCGAACCCGTGCACCGCGTAGCGGTTCGGAGTCGGCCCCTGGTCGAGGGCGGCGAACAGCGCGGCGTCCGCCTCCGGCGGCAGGGTCTTCACTTCCACCCACACCTCGAGTCCGCGCAGCAGGGCCAGGGCCTCGGCGAGGGTCGGGATCGGTTCGCCGTTGGGGAGCCGGTGGTCAGCCAGGGCCGCGGCGCTGAGTTCGGGGATCGGGCCGAGCCCGGGGACCACCGGATCGTGGTGGACCAGCAGGACTCCATCCCGGGTTGCGTGGATATCCAGTTCCACCGCCTCCGCGCCCAGCTCCACGGCCTGCCGAAAGGCGGCGGCGGAGTTCTCGTAGGCGTGGCCCGACGCACCCCGGTGGGCGATGATCAGTGGTTCAGGCATCGAGTCGCTCCACCAGCATGGCAATGCCCTGACCGACGCCGATACACATCGTGGCCAGCCCGTAGCGACCGCCACGGCGTCGCAGCCCGTGCACCAGGGTTGCCAGCATACGGGCCCCCGAAGCCCCCAGCGGATGTCCCAGGGCAATCGCCCCGCCGTAGACGTTGACCCGGGACGGGTCCAGCTCCAGATCCCGGATGCAGGCCAGGGCCTGGGCCGCAAACGCCTCGTTCAGCTCGACCAGATCCAGCTGCTGCGCCGTGATGCCAGCCCGGGTCAGTACCTTGCGAGTCGCCGGGATCGGCCCCAGGCCCATCAGCTGGGGCTCCACTCCGGCCACCGCGCTGGCCACGATTCGCGCTAGCGGTTGTGCGCCCAGTGTCCGGGCGGCCTCGGCGGAGAGCACGCTGAGCGCGGCCGCTCCATCGTTGATGCCGCTGGAGCTTCCCGCGGTGACGGTGCCATCTCGGACAAAGGCCGGCTTCATGCGGGCCAGAATCTGCAGGGTTACCCCGGTTCGGGGGTGTTCATCGGTGAGCCAGGGAGTGGAACCGCCCTTGCCGTCGGGGACCGGAACGGGGACGATCTCGTCCTTGAACACCCCGTCCGCCAGCGCCTGCTGGGCCCGCTGCTGGCTCTCCAGGGCAAACCGGTCCTGCTCCTCGCGACTGATGTGGTACTGGGCGGCCACCCGCTCGGCGGTCTCCCCGAGGGGGATGGTCCAGTCGGCGGGGAATTGCGGGTTGGTGAAGCGCCAGCCGACAGTAGTATCTGCCACCGCGGGCGGGGTGCGGTTCCAGGCGCTGCCACTCTTGAGCATGACGTAGGGTGCCCGAGTCATACTCTCGACGCCCCCCGCAATGAAACAGTCCCCTTCACCCGCGCGCACCGCCTGGGCGGCGCTGGCCACGGCCTGCAGGCCCGAGCCGCACAGCCGATTGATCGTCTGGCCCGGCACCGTCACCGGCAGGCCGGCCAGCAGGGCCGCCATGCGGGCGACGTTGCGGTTGTCCTCCCCGGCCTGGTTGGCACACCCCAGGATGACGTCCTCGATCCGCTCCGGAGGGATGCCGGCCCGATCCAGCAGCCCTCGGATCGCCACCGCGGCGAGGTCGTCGGGCCGCACCGCGGCCAGGGCACCGGCGGCCCGGCCCACCGGGGTTCGGACGGCGGCGGTAATCACGGGGTCACGCACGGGCTCGCTCTGGGCTGGGGTGGACAGAATCTAGCGGCTCCCCGCTTGCATGGCAGCGCCGGCCGGGCCATCCTCCCCCGCGAGGCCAGCTTAACATCCACTCCCCGAGGGCGTCTGTCGCACAAATGAGCGCACCGGCCGCCCGATCAACCGTTCTCACGACGGATGCCGACCTGGTGCGCAGGTACCGGGCAGGCGATGAGCGCTCCGCCACCACGCTGGTCACCCGTCACGCCAACGCCATCGCCAGGTTCCTGGCCGGATCCGGAGCCAGCGGAGACGAGGTCGATGATCTGGTGCAGGAGACCTTCGTACGGGCCTTCCGGGCCCTGGATGGATGGCGTGGGGAGGCCCAGTTCCGGACCTGGCTGTTCTCGATTGCGAGCAACTTGCGCCGGGACCGCTATCGCCGCGCGGCGCGAGGGGCCCAGCTGGTCTCCCTCGACGGAGTGGACCTGGAAGCCGGTGAGGATCCCGCCACGACCCTGGATGCCCGGGAGGCGGAGCTGGCGCTGAGCCGCGGACTTGGTACCCTGCCGCGGTTACAGCGCGAAGTATTTCTGCTCCGGGCCCAGCAGGGTCTGGAGTACTCGGCGATTGCGGTGGCGTTGGGCACCACTCCCGGAGCGGCGCGGGTTCATTACCACCATGCGGTCAAGCGGTTGAAGGAGTTGGTCACATGAGTGAGTGCGGGCGGCTTTCCGATCGTATGATCGAGGTGTTGCACCTGCGGTCCAACTGGGCCGCCGGGGAAGTGACCCACCTGGCAGGTTGCCCCGATTGTCGGGCCGAATGGCGGGTGCTGGAGGCGGCCCGCGGGCTCGGCGCGGCCGTCGCGAACCGGGTCGATCCGGAGCGCCTCGGCCCGCGGGTGCTGGCGGGCGTCGCGGCGGCGCGGCGGCGGGCGCGCTGGCTACGGGCCGGCTGGCTGGGAGGTCTGGCCGCGGCAGCGGCGGTCACCCTGCTGCTGTGGAGCCCCTGGGGGAACCGGACCCGGAGAACTACCCCGGAACGGGAGTTGCTGGTACCGCTGGCCGAGCTGGAGGGGCTGACGACTCAGCAGCTGGAAGGCTTGCTCGACCAGTTCGCCGCTCCGCTCGGCAGCGCTGCGGCGAGTGACGCCCCGGGTCTCGGTGATCTCGGGGATGAGGAACTGGAACAGGTGCTGAACACCTTGGAGGGGTGATGCGACGGCTTTTGTGGATGGCGCTGATAGGACTGGGCCTGGTGGGCCCGCTCGCGGCCCAGGACGAGGGCGAGGCCGACCCCGCTCGGAGGGGGGAGTTGCGGCAGCGGATCGAGAAGCGGTTTGCGGCCCGGGTGCAGGAGGATCTGGGCTTGAATGACGCCGAGGCCGCGCGAATGCGCCAGGTGCTCGGCCGCTTCTTTGTGAAGCGCAGGGACCTGGAAGCCGACGAACAACGGCTGCGCCAGTCGCTGGCCGGTGAACTTCGGCCCGGAGTGGCTGCCAATAAGGATGCGGTGACCCGTTACACCGACCAGCTCCTGGAAAACAAGGTGCGCTACGTCGAGACCTACCGGGAGGAGGTCAAGGAGCTGCGCACCATGCTCAACCCGATCCAGGTGGCCCAGTTCCTGGTGCTGCGGGAACGGCTCTTCGATCTGATGCGTGAGGCCCGGGAGCAGGGCAGGAATCGCCGCCAGTTGCAGGGGCAGTCGCAACCATAGCCATCCGCGAGCGGCGGCACTACCTTCACTCCAGTTTCTCGAGGAGTGGGAGATGCTGCCCCGCGCAGGTGTGTGGTACGCCGCAGTGTTGCTGGTCGCGACCGGAGGCCTCGCTGCCCAGGCCGCGCATACCGTCTATCGGCTCGACGTTCACGGCCCCATCGAAAACGGTCTCGCCCCGTACCTGGCCCGCGGCATCCGCCAGGCCAATGCCGAAGGCGCCAGCGCCATCTACCTCGATCTCGATACTCCCGGGGGCCGGGTCGACGCGGCCGAGCGGATCGCCGACGCGGTCCGTGGGTCGAAGATCCCGGTCTATGCCTTCGTCAACCCGCGGGCCTATAGTGCCGGGGCCCTGATCGCCCTGGCGACCAACGGCATCTACATGCGCCCGGGCGGGGTGCTCGGTGCCGCGACCCCGGTCGATGGGCAAGGCACCAAGGCCTCGGAAAAGTATGTCTCCGCCATGCGGGCCGAATTCCGCGCCCTGGCCGAGGCGCGGGGGCTCGATCCCCGGATCGCCGAGGCCATGGTGGACGAGAAACTCGGCGTGGCGGGCCTGGCCGAGCCGGGCCAGCTGGTTACCCTCAGCACCAGTGAGGCCCTGCGGGTCCACTACGCCAAGGCGGAAGTGGAGAATGAAGGGGAGTTGCTGGCCCAGGTGAATCTGGCCGGGGCGGCGGTCAAGGCGATCGACATCAACTGGGCCGAGCTGGCCGTGCGATTCCTCACCAATCCGATCGTGTCCCCGCTGCTGCTGTCCATCGGCGTGCTGTCACTGCTGGCCGAGATCAAGGCGGGGGCCCATGGCCTGGGATTGCTGACTGGATTTCTGTCGCTGGGCCTGTTCTTCGGCTCGAGTCTGATCCTCGGCCTGGCCGGGATGGAAGAAGTGATCCTGCTGGGGCTGGGCGTGATCGCCGTGGCGGTGGAGGTGCTGGTGCTCCCCGGATTCGGGGTGGCCGGCGTCCTGGGGGCACTGTTGATCGGAGCCGCCATGGTGCTGGCGATGCTGGGCAACTTTCCCACCGGTGGTGACGTGGTTCAGGCGCTGCTGGTGCTGGGTGCCAGCGTGTTCATTACCCTGACGGTGGCCTACGCCTGGATCCGGCACCTGCCCAACAGCCGGCGCTTTACCGGCCTCATCCACCAGGGCTCCGCGTTGGCGGCCGAGGGGTTTGTGTCGGCCCTGCCGCGGGGCGATCTGGTCGGCAAGCAGGGTCTGGCGGTCACCGATCTCAGGCCCGCCGGAGTGGCGATGTTCGACGGGGAGAAGATCGACGTGGTCACGGATGGTGAATACATCAGTAACGGCGCCCGGGTGCAGATCGTCCGCGCCGAGGCGATGCGTCAGGTGGTCCGGCTGGTCAACGACTAAGACCTCATTCGGAGATTCAGCGTGAACGACATAGGGTTGGTTGCCCCGGGCGTATTGCTGGCCCTGGTGCTGATCGGGTTCATCGTGCTCATGATGTTCTTCCGGTTCGTCCCTCTGGGGCTGTGGTTCCAGGCGCTCATGTCCGGCGTGCGGGTATCGTTCCTGCATCTGTTCGGCATGCGGTTCCGGAAAGTGACCCCGGCGGCCATCGTCAACCCGCTGATCACGGCTCACAAGGCCGGCCTGAGCCTGGACGTGGGGGCGCTGGAAGGACACTACCTCGCCGGCGGCAACGTGGACCGGGTGGTGCGGGCCCTGATCTCGGCGGACAAGGCCGGGATACCTCTGTCTTTCAAACAGGCGACTGCCATCGACCTGGCGGGCCGCGACGTCTTCGAAGCGGTCCAGGTCAGCGTCAATCCCAAGGTGATCACAACGCCCAAAGTGGCCGCCATGGCCAAGGACGGCATCCAGCTGCTCGCCATGGCGCGGGTCACGGTGCGGGCCAATGTGAGCCGGCTGGTCGGCGGTGCCGGGGAGGAAACCATCCTCGCCCGAGTTGGTGAGGGCATCGTCAGCACGATCGGCTCCGCGGCGAGTCATAAGGCGGTGCTGGAGAACCCCGACATGATCTCCAAGACGGTGCTGGCCAAGGGGCTGGATGCCGGCACCGCGTTCGAGATCCTGTCCATCGACATCGCGGATGTCGATGTGGGCAAGAACATCGGGGCCGAGTTGCAGACCGATCAGGCGGAGGCGGACAAGCGGATCGCCCAGGCCAAGGCCGAGGAGCGCCGCGCGCTCGCCGTCGCCATGGTGGAGGAGTACAAGGCCGAGGCCCAGAAGCAGCGGGCCCTGGTGATCGCCGCCGAAGCCCAGATCCCGCTGGCCATCGCCGATGCCTTCCGCAAGGGGAACCTGGGAGTCATGGATTTCCAGCGGTATCGGAACCTGCAGGCTGACACCTCCATGCGGCAGACGATTGCCGGGCAATCGTCGGAAACCGGCACGGGCCAGAGCGGCTAGTGCTGTTCCAGCTTGTTGCGCCAGGTGAGGCGGTTCTAATGGTCCTGTACTATGAGGCCTGCCAGGGCCCTGACGTCGGCATACCGTCGGCAACGCTCCCTGAAGTCGGGGCGAAGGGGCTGGTATCTCAGAGCTCGACTTGCGTCGTCGCTTGCCAGGATTCGGGGCACCAAGTTGGACCGGCACCCGTCGTGCGCGAGGCGGCCGGCATCGAAGGCCTGATCCTCTTCGTGATCGTCTGGTCGGTCCTCAGTCTGATTCAGCGGGCCGGACAGGCGGGGAAGCGCACCGGCCCGCGCGCGGGGGAACCGACCAGCGGCTCCGGAGCAACCACCCCCAGCCGGTCGGAAGGCAGCGCGCTGGAGAGGATCCTCCGGCAGATCGAGGAGGTACAGCGCCGTCAGCAGGCCGGTCGGACCGCCATGACGCCAACCAGGAAGGCGGCGCCATCACCGCCCGCTAAGCCAGTTCCCCGTCAGGCCCCCCCTGCCAGGCGTGCGACGCCGGCCAGTCGTCCACCAGTCATCCAGGATGAACGCGGGCCCCTGGGTCGCAAGAGCAGTCGTAACCTGGAGGCTGCGCCAGAGGTCGAAGACCGCACCTCGCTGGAAGAGCAGGGGGTCCGGACCCCGCAGGTCCGGGTGCAGCGGCCCCCGCCGGTGGATCGGCCGGTGGATCAGGACGAGGGCGCCGAGGCGCTGGTCGAGCGGAGGA
>CALMOP010000234.1 GCA_937871775.1 uncultured Gemmatimonadota bacterium
GAAGCTGGTGTTGTCCTGCAGCCCGCTCCCTACCGTCAGTGCCCCCACGGTGATCAAGGGCATGGCGTTCACCGTGACATTGAGACTGTCCGGTCGCAGGTTGGTCGCCTGGGCCAGTACCTTCGTGGTGCACGGCAGCGGCGCGGTCCCACCGTAAGTCAGCGTGGTGGTCGTCGAGACCAGGCCGGTCTGGATGGTGACGGGCGTTGACGCCACAACACAGGCAGAGTTGGCCGGGACCAGATCGACTGTGATACCGGGGGCGGGCGCTGCGGTCGCCGCTCCGTTGCTTTCGAAGTTGATCGTCAGAGAGGTCCCGAAACTGGCGTTCAGCGTCGCGCTGGTCTGCACGATGTCGAGTGAGGCCGTGGTCGTGGCCAGCGTCACCCCGGCCACATAGGCCGGATTGGCCACCGTAATGGTGGCCGGTCCCGGCAGCACGCCGGTCAGGGTGGCATTAGCGGCCTGAGTGCCCGCCGCAATGGTGACTGTACCAGTCGAAACGCCGACGTTGCCGGGCGCAGCGCTGGACACGGTGAAGGTCACTCCCCCGGGCGGCGCCGCAGCGGGGAGCTGAATCGGGAGCGACGCGGTCTGTCCGTACGGTACGTTCAAGGTCTGAGGAACCGAGATATTGCGGTTCTGCACGTCGACCGTGAGCGTGCCGGTCGTGTAGTTGGTCGCCGTCGCCGTCAGCGCCGCGGAGCCGGGTGAAACACCGCTGAGCGTCACGCTGTCGGTGGTACTCCCCTGTGGGATCGTGATACTGGCCGGGGCCACGGTGAACACGTTGGTGTTGCCGCTTCCCAGCTGCACCGTGACCCCACCAGCCGGGGCGGGTGCTCCCAGGGTCACTCCGACCCGCGCAGTGAGCCCGACCCCTATGCCCGGTACGCCGCCGAAGGCAAGACCAATGGCGGGCAGCCCCGCGGTGGCCGTGAAGCTCGCCGGTGTCAGGTTGCCCACCGTGGCAGTGGCGGTCTGGCTCGCGCCCGGACCCAGGGTCCACACCGTCTGGGCCCGACCGGCGGTCCCGGTGGGCCCGCTCGCGGGCGCGAACGATCCGCCGCCCGCCGTGGCCCAGGTGACCGTAGCGCCCGACACCAGGTTGTTGAACTGGTCCCGCACCTCAACCACCAGCGGGGCAGGCAACGCCGAGCCCGCGGGTCCCACCTGGTTGTTGCCTGAGATGCCGACCAGGCTGGCCGCCGCTCCGGCAGTGCCGGTGGCGGTGAAGGTGACTGCCGGCAGGGTGCCCACAGTGGCGGTCAGGGTGTTAGGCCCGACGGTCTGCCCCAGGATCCAGCTGGTCACGGTCGCGACGCCGCTGCCGTCGGTGGTCTGGCTGGCGCCGACCAGTTGTCCACCGCCGCCGCTCACCGCAAACGTCACCGAGGCGTTGGGGACCGGAACATTGGCCTGGTCCCGGACCAGCACGGAAGGACGGGCCCCGACCGTGGTGTTGACCGTCGCACTCTGGGTTGTAGCCGAGTTGGGCGTCACGGTGGCGGGCGGTCCGACCACCGTGGTGATCGTCGCGCCACAGCGGACCGGCGAGCCGGATAGGCCCGTCGCGGAGGCGGTGACCGTCACCGCGCCGCCGGTGGAGCCCGCGATCAGGACAGTCTGGGCCCGGCCGTTCACCCCAGAACTCGCCGACAGCGGCGCCACCGAGGTTCCCGCCGGCGCCCCTGGGGCCACCGCGAAGGTGACCAGCGTGCCCTGGAACGGCTGACCCTGCTGGTCCTGCACCTCCACGACCAGCGGCGCCGAGGTTCCGCCGGCTGGGACGGGCTGCCCGTCGCCACTCACCAGCACGATCGAGGTCGCGACCGGTCCCGGCGCCCAGCTCACGGTGCCGCTCGTGGTCAGGCCGGTGGGGGTCCGAGCTGAAATCGTGACGCTGCCGCTGCCGGTCGCGGGCGCGGTCACCACCGCGGCGCCGAGTCCGGTCCGGGTGGGAATGATCAGAGAGGAATCGCTGGAGCCGAAGCTGAGGGGGACCCCGCTCACCGGCGTGCCACCCTGGGATACCACGCCGGTGAGCGTAGCGCTCTGGCCGCTCTGCAGGGTGGTGGCGGCGGGGATCGTGAGCAGATCCGCATTGGCCCCGGGACCGGTCCAGACCGGCACGACCGGGGAGGTCGCGGTGGGGTTGCCCGCGGTGGCGGTGAATGTCCCGCTGGCGCGGTAGTACTCGACGCCCAGGCCCAGCACGATGGCCGTGAAGGAGAACTCTTCGCTGGTCGAGGTCAGCTCCAGCGTGACCGTGACCTCCAGCTGGCCGGCGCTGGCCTGGAACTGTCCTGCGGTGAGGGTGCTGTCCAGCACCACCACGTCGTCCGCCACCCGGGTGATCTGCAGCCGGACCTCGTCCACCGGGATCTGGAATTCCCCGCCCGCCTGGAACAGCGCCGACACGTCGAACCCGGCGGCAATCCGCCCGCCCCTGGGCTCCAGCGCACTATCGGTGGAGCATGTGGTCAACAGCACGGCGCCGAGAATGATTCGGACGCCACGCCTGATCCTGCTCCTGAGGCGGGCGGAGGGGCTCAAGACGTACCCTTGTAATGAACTTGTAAGTTGAATGTCTACAACAGTATAATCGCCAGCCACGGGGGTGGATTGCGGGGTGCCGCTTGACCCGGCCCTGATCCCCCGGTGCGGGTTCAGTCGAGGGGGAGCCAGAGTCGTGCCCGGGCGCCGCGCCGGTCGGTCCGGTTCTCCAGGCGGAGCCAGCCACCATGAGCTTCCGCGATCTGCCGCGACAGCGCAAGCCCGATCCCGCTGCCTCCCGGCTTCGTGGTATGGAACGGGACGAACAGATTACCGGAATCGGCGATTCCTGGGCCCTGGTCACTGACACTCAGCTCCAGCCCGGCAGGTTCGAGCCGCCAGCCAATCCGCACCGCTCCCCCGGCCTCCAGGCTGGCGTCGACCCCGTTCAGGATCAGGTTGATCAGCAGTTGGTCGAGCTGGTCGCTGTCGGCGAGGATAGTCACCGGAGGCCCGGGGTCGACCCCGACCGGAATCCGGGTTTCGAGTGCGGCCACGCGCTCCACCCAAACTCTGCCACCGGGAGCGGCGCCCGAACCGGCCGGGGCAGCCGCGCCATCCGCGCGTACGAGGACATGAACCGGCCCAGCGCCTCGGCCCGCTGACCGATGATGTCCCGCCCCTGGCGCAGGTCGGTTTCCCCATCGGGCGCCCGGGGCTCGACGTCAGCAGCTGCTTGAGGCTGCCGGCCAGGGAGCGGATTGGGGCAAGCGAGTTGTTGATCTCGTGGGACAGCACCCGGATCAGGCGCTCCCAGGCCTGCCGTTTCTCGACCTGCAAGGTCCGGCTGAGGTCGGTCAGCACCACCAGTTGATGGATCCGACCGTCCTGGCGGAAGTCGCTGCGGCGCATCTCCCAGCGACCGGAGGGCAGCAGCCGCGGGTCGAGGACCCGGGGGGAGTCGCCGGCGAGACACGGTTCCAGGCCGAGCGTCGCGGCGGTCCTGCCCAGCAACCGTTCCGAGGGAGCACCGAGCAGCTGCTCGGCCCGACGATTCACCAGCCGCAACACCCCGGCGTCGTCGAACGCGAAGATGGCCGAGTCGATCTCCGCCATGACGGCCCGAAGCAGGGTGGAGGCTTCCAGGGCTCCGAGCCGCTGCCGCCGCAGCGTGTCGGCAAGGACATTGGCCTCGAGGTACACCAGCCCGAGGGAGTCATCCCGGGCGTTGGCACCGCGGACCCGGAGCGAATAGTCGCCCTCGCGCAGGGCCGCCAGGACGTTGGCGAGGGTCTGCAAGGGCCGGATCACCCGTTCATGCAGGGCACTGAGCCCGATCGCCAGTCCGATTCCGATGAAGGCCACCGCGGTCCAGCGGGTGCGGTCCGCCAGGTCGGCGTGCCACAGCAGCAGCATCGAAACGACCACGGCCGGCAGCGCCGTGGCTACCGCGATCAGGAGCACTCACCGGGGATGGGAGGGCATGGTGAGGCGTCAGGGGCCTGAGGCGTCAGGCGTCCGACATCAGGTGGAAACCAGGCACGCAACACGCGCCACACACCGCGGTGCAACGTGCCTGAGCACACGCCGCTCACAGCCCATACCGTTCCATCCTGCGGTACATGGCGCTCCGACTCAGCCCCAGCGACTTGGCGGCCTCGGACACATTCCCGGCGGTCCTCTGCAGCGCTTTCTGAACCAGCAGCCGCTCCACCTCCTCGAGCGTCGACTGTCCAGTGACTGCGGCGCCTCCGCCGGGTGTCGGGCCAGCGACAAATCCGGCGTCTGGATCTCGGCAGCGTCCGCGAGCAGCACCGCCCGCTCGATGGCGTGATCCAGCTCCCGCACGTTGCCGGGCCACCCATGGCGGAGCAGCGCCTCCATGGCATCGGGACGAAAGCCGAGGATCGGCTTCCGGTAACGGTGGGCATGGTGATGCAGGAAGTGGGCGGCCAGCACCGGAAGGTCCTCGCACCGGTCCCGGAGCGGCGGGATGACGATCCCCACGGCATTCAGCCGGTAGAGCAGATCCTCACGAAAGCGACCTGCGGCGACTTCCGGCCGCGGATCCACATTGGTGGCCGCCAGCACCCGCACATCCACCCGCCGGGACTTCGAGGACCCCACCCGCTCCAGCTCCCCGGTACTGAGCACCCGCAGCAGCTTGGCCTGCTGGCCAGGCGTGATATTGGCGATTTCGTCCAGGAACAGGGTGCCGCCGGACTCGATGCCTGCAGCCAGCACGCCGCAACCTCCTTCCCAACCCCGTGCTCCCCGAGCAACAGGGCGTTGGCCGCCGATGGCCGCGAGCGGCTACACCACCCAACCATCCTTGAGCCGGATGACCCGGTCGCTGAAGCAGGCATTCTCCTCGGAGTGGGTAACCTGCACGATGGTGTTCCCCTGACCATTGAGCCGCTTGAACAGCTCCATGATCTCCCGGCCCTGCTCCGAGTGCAGACTGCCGGTCGGCTCGTCGGCCAGCAGCAAAGGGGCGGCGCCGCGAGCACGGCCCGGGCCACCGCGACCAGCTGCGGCTGCCCGCCCGAGAACTGCCGCGCGGATACAGGTCCTTCTTCGCCACCATCTGGAACCGGTCCAGGGTGTCCGCCACGAGGGCGGACCGCTCGGCGGCTCTGACGTTCCGGTAGCTGAGCGGCACCTCGAGGTTTTCCGCCACGGTCAGAGCCCTGATGCCCGATTTCGGGGTTCATCGTCCCACCACCGGTCACTCCATCGGCGCGGACCCGCCAAGAGCTGCGGCGCGGGTTGACCTGCTATCGGAGTCTCCACGCCAGACTTACCTTAGGCCCGTTCGGCCCCGAGCTCATTACAGCCTCCATACCCCTGCTTCCCGGACGTTCCGGATGCGCCTTCGATTGCGCCTGGCGGCGCTGCTGGCCCTGAGCGCCTCCTGTGCCCACACCGACCCCTTTACCGGCAGCAGCACCACGCTGGTCGGGCCCCGAGACCCGACCCCGCCGGTCCGCCTGACCTACAGTGGTGGCCGGGATCTGACTCCCTCATGGGGCGGCGTCAGCGGCGGCTGGGTCTATACCCACCAGCCCGGCACCACCGACGACGATAGCTGTCTGGGCGTGCTGCCAGCGCCCGGAGGCACTCGCCTCCATGAGAAGTGCGATGCGACCGACCCGACCCATCAGTGGCAGGACGTCATGCTGGATCCGGCGGAATCTCCCGCGGGCCGACTGGCCTGGGTGGAAACCCACATGGCCCCCGGGCGGTACCCGCCCCTGCGCTCCTCACTCAGAGTCGGCAGCTGGGCCCCAACGGACACCGGGAGTCCGGTCCGGACGCTCCCCTATTTCAGCCCGGGCGGCACCACCTATTCAACCCTCCATCATCTGACCTGGCTGGGGCCCGACACGCTGGTGGCCGTCGCGGCAACCATCCGCTATGACCGGCCGGCGGGATGCCCGTCGTGCAAACTGGACACGCTGCTCGTGAACCCCGAGATCGTGCTCTACGATCTCGGGCCGTTACCGGTGACGGAGCGCCCGCTGGCCGGCACCCTCGGGGCGACGTCGGTCAGCGCGACCGAGGACCGGACCGCCCTCGTCTTTACCCGCGAGGGCGACAGCCGGGTGCTGCAATACACCCTGGGCAGCGCCGACACCGTCGGCCTCTACGACTTCGGCACCGGGCGACGGGTGCGCGACGCCACCCTGATGGGTACCCGGCTCTGGGCCATCGTCGATGGAACCCCGGGCCAATCGGGCGAGGACCTTGGCGGCAGCCTGACGGTAGTCGACCTGCCGAGCGGCCAGGAGACGCTGCGGCTGGACCCCGATTACCTGTATCGTCACCCGGCGGTCGCGCCTTCCGGGACCAAGGCAGTCGTCGAGGGATACCAGGTCACCCCCCAGGTCGACCCGGTCTCCGATCTCTGGCTCATGGACCAGTGATGCTGCGCACTCTCCTGGTGACAGGGCTCTTGTACCTGGCAGGTCTCCAGAGCCTGGAGGCGCAGGCGGTCGGCGCGGTGGAAGGCACCGTCCTGGAGGAGGGGGTGGGCAAGGTCCCGCTGTCCGGTGCGCGGGTCACCGCGGACGGGGGCCGCTTCGTGACCACCACCGACGCCCTGGGGTTTTTCCGGCTGCGCGATCTCGCCGCGGGCTGGCATTCCGTGGAAGCCGCGGCCATCGGCTACCGGCCCCAGCTCCGGGACAGCGTGCTGGTCGGGGCCGGCCAGACGACTGCGGTAGCGTTTCGGCTGCAACCCGAGCCGGTTGGCCTGGGGCCGATCGAG
>CALMOP010000235.1 GCA_937871775.1 uncultured Gemmatimonadota bacterium
ATCAATAAAAATTATGCAGTCCGCTCTTCGGCGAACATTGAAGACAGCCTTGACAGGAGGCTTGCCATCGGTTGCTTGTCCGACTCCCGTCGAAACCGCCGTGACAACACCACCCCAAAACGGGCCGAAGAGGATCCCGGCGGCAATGTGGACGATAAAGGACGTCGAGCCCTGTGCTGCAACCAACAAGTCGCTCTTGGTCCGCTCAAGCAGATAACCAGCGACGATAAAGCTGGTAAGCGCCCACAATCCAGGATACGGCGCGCGAACAAACCACCCACCGAGGAGGCAAGCCACCCCGAGAATGGCAATCGTCGCCACCCACAATCCGACCTTCGTTGCCGCGCTTCGTTGCATTTGGGACCCAGCCTGGGCAGCGACCCTAGTCTCATGGGCTGACTGTTGTTACTTCCAGTCTTGCCCCTCGGATGCGATGAACAATTTCACCGCAACCCGCACGGCAAACGCCGTGAAAAGACTCAATACATGCATGAGCGTCTCCTTGCTCGAGAAAAAAGTACCCTCGGGAAGGAGCCAAGCCCCGCTAAGGCTCAGCCGACGCTCCGCTCAGTTGTTCCGCTAGTCTCCGCTATTTCCTGCTCGAGACCAGGGCCGCCGCCGTTTTTGGTAGTGTCGCGTTGATTCCTCTCCGGCTCTCAGCCGGGTCGCCGGGCCTCGGCCCAGCGATTGGTCGCATCCAGCACGGCGAACACCGCCGCGCGCTCCGCACTTTCCTTGATCTCCGCGGTGCCGATCAGCAGCACCGCCGCGCGGCCTCCCAGCCCCTGCACCGCCACCAGCACGAACTGCCGGTCGAAGGCCTCGAAGATCTTGGCCCCCTCCAGCGCCACCGAATGGTCCGACAGCAGCTGGTCCAGCACGTGCACCGCCGCCCGGGCCGCCCCCTCCACCTTGCTCCGCGGGGTGTCGCTCACCTCTTCCTCGCCGGTACCGGTCCGCCCCGAGAAGGACAGCGACACCGTGATCCCCACCCGGTGCGGCCGCTTCCCCGGCGACAGGTACAGCGACTCGAACAGCGCCGCCCGCTTCATCGCCCGCTCCCGCACCACCCCCCGCTCCACCACCTCGATGGGGCGCACGTCCGCGGTCTGCGCGATGCTGATCTTGCGGTGGTCCACCTTGAGCCCCAGCTGAGCCAGCAGCGCGGACTCGATGTTCCGCACCAGCTGCTTGGGCTGCAGCCCCGCCTGGGCCAGCACGTGGACCTCGCTCACTTCGCCCAGCGGGGTCGTCACCACCCGCGCCGAGAGCACCCCTTCCAGGCTGGTGAGCAGATTCTCGGCCCGCCGCACCCCCCAAGGATCGGGGGAGTGGTCGAACGACCCCTCTCCCCTCGCGGGGGTGGGGTCGATCGGGTCCCGCCGCGGCAATGGACCAGTCACGTCACTCCCTGTGGCTTACGCCACGACATTGCGGCCAGCGGACTTGGCCTGATACAGCGCCCGGTCCGCCTGCACCAGGAGATCACCTTCGTGCGGTCGGCGGACGTCATACTCGGCCACCCCGATGCTGGCCGTGACCAGCCCCACGGGATACCCCAGGCGCCGGCCGATCCCCTCGATCCCCGCCCGGATGGCTTCGCCCACCCGGTTGGCTCCGGACAGGTCGGTCCGGGTCAGGATCACCACAAACTCGTCCCCGCCGTAGCGGGCCGCCAGATCGGAGGCCCGGATGGCGTGGCGGATTTCCAGCGCCACCGCCCGCAGCACCTCGTTGCCCGCCTCGTGGCCGAACTGGTCGTTCACCTGCTTGAAATAGTCGAGGTCGATGAACAGCACCGCAAACCCTTCCAGGCTCCGCTTGCTGCGCTCGACCTCGTTGGTCAGCCGGTCGTGCAGGACCCGGAAGGCGGCCAGCCCGGTCAGGGCGTCCACCGCCGTCTCCCGCTGCGCCTCCTCCACCCGCCGGGCATGGTACGGCGGACACTGCCGCAGTGACGCCCGGCCCACCGCCGCCGCCTGGGCGAACAGCCCGCAGGACTCGAAGCCGCAGGCCCGGCAGTCCCAGGGCTTGCCGTTGGGGCCGGGGCCGATCGCCTCCAGCACCTCCTGCACCCGGGTCGGATCGGCCTGCACCAGCCGGGGCTCGATCTGGAAGGTGGCCCCATAGCTGGCCACCACTGACTGGTCCACCACCGGGAACCGGCTCCGCGGCGGCTCGGTGCTGGCGACCACCGAGCGGCGCCAGAACAGCTCCTCCCGCGGGCCCGACAGGGGGTGATCGAGCAGTCCCTCGTGGGAGAGCACGTCGATGAACCCCAGATCCAGCTTGTCCACCGCCACCGCCCGGGCGATGGCCCGGAGTTCCTTGAGCCCCCGCACCTTGCGGAACCGCTTGCTGGCGTAGGGCACCTCTTCCAGCATCGCGATCGGCAGCCCGCCCGCGGTGCTGAGGTGCCGGCGCCGCTCGCTGGGAACCCGGAGGAAGTAGTCCGGCTGCTGCAGGCTGACCACTCCGCGGTGCCGGAACAACTGCTCCAGATCCCGGAAGGTGATCGCTGCGTCCAGCTCCGGCCGCCCCGCCGGCGGGCACACCCCCGCGAACACGATCTCCAGCTTCTCACCCACCATGGCGCGAAGGTACCGCGCTTCCGCCACCGCCGGAATGGTCACCGGCGCCAGGTAGGGCACCAGCTCGGGGAACTCCCGCCGCACCGTATCCACCACCACCGGATCGGTGGATCGGATGATGGTGCCCCAGCCATCCTCCCGCCACACCTTGAGATACTCCGCGGCCACCAGCTCGTCGCCAATCACGCCCCGGTTCACCATCCGGAAGCCTGCGGCGTAGCAGGCGTTGACCACCTGCTCCGGGGTCGCGGGGTAGAAATGCGCCGCTGCTTCCGGCGTCAGGATCAGCACCCCGGCGCCCCGACTGGCCACCGCCATCGCCCGCCCCAGTTCCCCCGTGACTTCAATCGCGTCGTGAGGGCAGGCGGGCACGCACAGCCCGCAACGAATGCAGGCCTCATCCTCGATCCGGACGATCGGCTCCTGCACCTCCACGGCGCCCGTTGGGCACACCCGTACGCAGGCCAGGCAGGCTACGCATGCGCTGGGGTCGATTGAAAAGATCACCGGAAACGACCCAGTCGATCGAGGGTGACGGGCCTAGGCACGAATATGAATGCCTCCCCCCGGAGTGTCAAGCAGCCCGGGAAGCAGAAATCATTATTAATAAATCACTTACGGCCTGTCACCTATTCTAGTTTATAAGCCTTGATCTTGCGGTACAGGGTGCGCTCCCCGATGCCCAGGGCCTCCGCAGCCTTGCGCCTGTTGTGTCGATGTTGAGTCAGTGCCATGATAATGGCTTCTTTCTCGACATCCGCCATAGTCATCCCGGGCCGATACAGCACGGTCCCCCGATCCTCCGGTTCATTGGCCGGCAAGACATCGGCCACCGGCTGGCTTTCCCCCAGCTCGATTACCTGGACCCGCTGGGGACGGTCGTCAATCCGCCTCCGGAGCTCCTCGATCTGGAGCCGTAAGTCCATGATATTTCTGAAGATAAACTCAAGCTCCTGGCCTGCGACCGTCCCCCCGCCACCCACCCGGACCGGAAGCAGCCGGCCCGACCCTTCCATGACATCCGGGGGAATGTCCGAGGCCCGGATCTCCCGACCCGGGGCCAGGACCACCATCGACTCGATGAGATTGCGAAGCTGCCGCACATTGCCGGGCCAGGGGGCCTCGATCATCCGCTGCATGGCCTCGCCGGCGATCCCCAGGAACGGGCGGTCCAAGGACCGGCTCAGGTCCCGGATGAAGCGCCGGACCAGCAGCGGCACGTCACTCCGCCGCTCCCGGAGCGGCGGCAGATAGATGGTGAGGACATTGAGCCGGTAGTACAGGTCGTCCCGGAACTCGCCCAGCCCCACGGCGTCGCGGAGGGCCCGGTTGGTGGCCGCCACGACCCGCACATCCACCTTGATGGGCTGGACCCCACCGACCCGGAAGAAGGTCCGGGTCTCCAGCACCCGGAGCAGCTTGACCTGGACGCTGAACGGGATCTCCCCGATCTCGTCGAGGAAGATGGTGCCGCTGTTCGCCAGCTCGAACCGGCCCAGGCGCCGCTCCGCCGCCCCGGTGAACGCCCCCTTCTCGTGCCCGAACAGCTCGCTTTCGAGCAGGGTCTCCGGCAGGGCGGCGCAGTTTACCGCGATGAACGGTTTGCCGCGGCGCGGCGAGAGATCGTGGATCGCCTTGGCCACCAGTTCCTTGCCGGTGCCCGATTCGCCCTGGATCAGCACCGTGCTGGAGACCGGCGCCATCTGCTCGATCTTGACCAGCACTTCCTGGATGGCGGCGCTCTCGCCGATGATCCCGGTCCGGAGCTGCAGGGCCCGCCGGGCCAGCAGCCGCTCCGCCAGCAGCGCCACGTCCGCCGGCACCACCGGCTTGATGAGCAGCTCGGTCACGTCCACCGGGCGGGCCTCGGTGCTCCGCTCGCCGGCCCGCTGATCGGTGGGCTCGCACAGCGCCAGGGTGGAAATCTCCTGATCCCGGGCCAGCGCCGCCAGCTGCCGGGCCTGCGGCTCGTAGATGCCCCCGGTGAGAATCACCAGCTCCGGCGCCTCCCGCCGCACCACCTGCCGGGCGTCGTCCAGACTGGACACCATCACGGTGGCATGGCCGGCTTCCTCCAGCGCCGCGTTCACCCGCACCGCGGTCTCGAGGTCGTCCATGGTGAGCAGGATCTTGGAGGCCATGACGGCGAAGCCGTTACTCCGATCGTTTCGTGAGAAGCAGGTTCCGCGTG
>CALMOP010000236.1 GCA_937871775.1 uncultured Gemmatimonadota bacterium
CTGGCGCTGATCGTGGTCTTCATGGTGCTGGCCAGCCAGTTCGAGTCGCTGATCCACCCATTCACCGTGCTGCTGGCGGTGCCGCTGGCGGTGACCGGCGCGCTGCTGACCCTGCTGATCTTCCGATCCACCATCAATCTCTACAGCCAGATCGGCATGATTCTGCTGATCGGGCTGGTGACCAAGAACTCGATCCTGCTGGTGGAATACTCGAATCAGCTGCGGGAACGCGGGCTCGACGCATTCGAGGCGGTGCGGGAGGCGGGCCGCATCCGGCTCCGCCCGATTCTGATGACTTCGGTGTCGACCATCATGGGCGCACTCCCCATCGCACTCGGCCTTGGTGCGGGATCGATCAGCCGCCGCCCGCTGGGATACTCGGTGGTCGGCGGCATCCTGGTGTCCACCGTCCTCACCCTCTACGTGGTACCCGTGGCCTACACCCTGCTGGACCATCTCCGGAGTCGTGAGGCGCACGATCTGCCTCCCATTCCGGCTGAGCCGGCCCCCAGCCACGCGGAGGCGTCACGGTGATTGCCCTGCTGCTGCAGCTGGCGGTGGCGGATTGTCGACTGACGATTGACGCTTGTCGCTTGCCTCGACCCGCGATCGTCAATCAGCAATCGTCAATCGTCAATCCCGCCGCCGACTCCGTGCCGGTCTTCACGCTCGCCGAGGCGCTCCAGGCAGCCGTGAAACTGAATCCCAGCTACGTGGCGGCCCTGGGGTCGGTCTCCGAAGCGGAATGGGCCAGGACCGCGGCCCGGCTCGCGTTCTTCGTCCCGAGCGTCACGGCCACCATGGACCTGACAAAATACTCTGATAAGTTCTTCAACATCGGCACGCTCACACCGTCCAGTACCTCCGTGACGGGGCAGCTCGCTGCCCACCTGGAACTTTTCAGCGTTCGCAAGCTGATGGACCTGGGGCGGACCCAGGCCGAACTGGAGGCTGCCACCGCCACCGAGGTGCAACAGCGTTTCCTGGCCGCCATGGTGACCGAGGCGGCCTACTACGCGGTGCTCGCCGAGGCGGAATTGCTGCGGGTTGCCCAGGGCCGGGCCACCCGCGCGGAAGAACAGCTCCGGTTGGCGCGGGCGCGAGTGGTGTCGGGTGCCGCGGTGCAGTCGGATTCGCTCACCGTCCGGCTGGAGCTGACCCGGGCCCGGGTGAGCCTGTTGCGGGAGGAGTCCCAGCTCCGGGTGGTGCGACTCGGCTTCGGACGACGGGTGGGCATCGCCGGGCCGGCCGCGGCGGCGCCGGTCGGTGACGAAGCCCCCGCCGAACTGCCCCTCACGCTCGATGCGGCAATCACCCAGGCGCTGGATCAGGGTCCTGCCTACCGGGTCGCCCGGGCCACTGAGCGGAGCGCCCAGGCGGAGCTCCGGGGCCGGCGTGGCGCCTACTTCCCCACCGTGAATCTGGTGGGGGCCCACACCCGGTTCGATACTCAGTTCTTTCCGAGCGCCCGCAATGTCTCCAGCATCACACTGAACTTCAGCTTCACCCTGTGGAACAACGGTGAGCGGGAAATGGCCATCATCCAGAGCCGGGCCCGGCTGGACGTGGCCCGGGCGTTCCGCGCCGATCTGGAGCGGGCCGCCCTGCGGGATGTCACCGCGGCGTACGACGGCTATGAAACCGCCCGGGCGGCGGTGGACCTCGAAGTGGAGGCCCTCGGGCTGGCTCGGGAGAACTACCGGGTCCAGGAAGCCCGCTACCAGGCCGGGGCCACCACGGTCCTGGACCTGCTGGCCGCACAGGACGATCTCTCCCAGGCCGAGGCCAACCTGATCCAGGCCCGCTATGCCAACCGACTGGCCCTGGCGCTTCTGGAGACCATTCTCGGCACCCGGCTCATGTCCAGCAACGGAGGCAGTCAGTGAGCGTCATGCGTATCCTCGCGGTCGGCCTGCTGGGCGGACTGGTCGCGTGCAATGGGGCCAAGGCTGGTGAGGACGCGGGCGCCGGCGGGTTCGCCCTCCCGGTGGAAGTCGCGGTGGCCCGCCAGGACACAGTGGTCGACGCCATCCAGGCCACCGGCCAGATCGAGGCGATCCAGGCCACGGACCTGCAGCCCGAGATCGAGGGGCGGGTGGTGGCCATCCCGATGACCGAAGGTGGCGAGGTGGCCAAGGGCGCGCCGCTGTTCCGCATCGACGACCAGGAGCTCAAGGCGGAAGTCGCCCGGGCCGAGGCGGACCGAGACCTGAAAGAACAGGCCCTGGTCCGCACCCGGCAGCTGCTGGCTCAGAATGCTGCCGCGATCTCGGACCTCGAGAGGGCCGACGCCGAGGCCCGGAGTGCCCAGGCCAGCCTGGACCTGCTGAAGCTCAGGCTGTCGCGCACCACGGTGCGGGCGCCCTTTGCGGGTATCGCCGGACAGCGGCTGGTGAGCCTGGGGGACTACGTCACCACCTCGACCAAACTGGTGACGGTGAGAACGATCGATCCGATGCGGGTGGCCTTCACCGTGCCCGAGCGCTACGCCGGGGTGGTACGGAAGGGCCAGCGCGCCAGCTTCCAGGTCGCGGCGGTTCCCGGGGAAGAATTCACGGGGAAGGTGGATTTCGTGAGTCCGGGGGTACAGCTCCCGGCCCGGACCCTGCTGATCAAGGCGCTGGTGCCGAATGGCCGGCGCAAGCTGCAGGCCGGCATGTTCATCGAGGCCCGGCTGGCGACCGCGGTCCGGCCCCGGGCCATCGTGGTGCCGGAGGAATCGGTCCTGGCCCTGCAGGGTCAGTACTTCGTGTTCGTCATCCTGGATGGCAAGGCGGCTCGGCGCGCGGTCACGCTCGGCGTCCGGTCCCCGGGCGAGGTCGAAGTGAACTCGGGAGTCGACGCCGGTGAACAGGTCGTGGTCGGTGGGCTGGAGATGCTGCAGGATGGCGCCCCCGTGAAAGCCACGGTGGTGGAGCGGAAGCCCGCGGGAAAGACGGAGTAGCACGGGCGCGGGGTAGAACGGGCACGGGGTAGAACGGGCACAGAGGCCCGTTCTACCCCGTGCCCGTTGTACGTTCTAGTCCGCCCCCGTCGTCTTTGTTCGACGGGCCTCCGTGCTCGTCGTCTTCGTTCGACGAGCCTCCGTGCCCGTCGCCCCCGTTCGACGAGCCTCCGTGCCCGTC
>CALMOP010000237.1 GCA_937871775.1 uncultured Gemmatimonadota bacterium
ATTGCGAGGGGGCGCAGCCCCCGAAGCAATCCGGTGGAGAATGGCAGCGCGCTCGTCGAGTCCAGGCCCTCGCAATGACTGCCGGTCGTCACAACTCCTCATACAAGCCCCGCCATTCAGGATTCATCCGTTCGATGAGTTCGACCTTCTTCGCTCGCGATCCTGTCTTGATCTGCTTCTCTCTGGTGATGGCATTGTAGGAATCGCGGAACACTTCGTAGTAGACCAACCCGGTGCAGCCATACCGAGCCGTGAACCCACTCCCTTGGCGATTGCGATGCTGCCACGCCCTGCCACGGAGGTCTCGGGTGACCCCGGTGTACAGTGCGGTGTGTCTGGGATTGGTCATGATGTAGACGTAGTAGGACTGTTCCACGATTGACTCGGGGGCTGTGGCGTAGGGGAGTGTTGGCGGCCGTGAAGTCCGCCGTCAGTCGGCGTGCTCAGCGGGTCCGGCTCGTACCTGGCGGGATTGCTTCGCGCCCCGCGGTCGCTCGCAATGACTGCCTTTGCTCAGGAGCCAGTCATTGCGAGGGGGCGTAGCCCCCGAAGCAATCCGGCGGAGAATGGCAGCGCGCTCAACGGGTCCGGTGTGTGCCTGGCGGGATTGCTTCGCGCCCTGCGGCCGCTCGCAATGACTGACGTCACCTGGCTCCATGTTCACCCTCAGCTCAGAACGTGTATCGAGCCCCGAGCTGCAGCCGCCAGCGGGTGGCGTCATTGTTGCGACTTGTCTCGGCTCCAGAAAGCACCCGATAAATCCCCCTCCCGTTGGCCGGGTCATAGCCCTCCAACCCGAGCACAGCGGTTCGGCCCCGTTCGTGGCGGACGCCCCAGTCGCTATCCAGGAAATTGAGGGCATTAAAGAGGTCCACGATGAGTTCCAGTGATTGACCCCGGCCGGTTCCGAACACTTTCGAGAGCCGGGTGTTGACGGTCGTGAACCAGCCGTCCCGGCAGCTGTTCCGGCGCATCAGTTGCCCCCGCTGCTTCTGAAGGCACGACTTGCTCCGGATGAATCGATTCAGGCCCGCCCACTCCGCAGGATCACTCAGTGTGATGTCGGCCGAGTCCCGCGGAACGTAGATCGGGTCGTTGGGCAGCGGACCAAACAGGCTGAAGCCCGCACCATCGGCGTTGGCATCCCCCTGGACCAGGTAGGAGTAGGGGGTGCCCGACTGGCCGCTGTAGAACACGGCAAGCCGGAAGCGCATCGGAAGATCGACGGCGCCGACCGCCGTGATCTTGTGCGGCACGCTGTACAGTGAGGGTGCCAGCCGCCTTTGCGCCAGGGCACCGTCGACGACGTTGACGCCGACATTGACCTGGGCCACATCCGCCGGGGTCGACATGCGGTCCCGGCTGTCGGTGTAGGTATAGGCCAGACCGAGTTCCGATCCGTCCGCGAAGTGTTTCTGGAGCTGGGCGGTGGCGACGTAGGATCGATCGCCGTTCGAGTTCCCCAGCCTGATCACGGACCCGAAGTTGGCGCTCGGGCGGTTGGGTGTCGGCTCGCCGGTGGCCGGGTCAAAGGTGCCATACAGCGCCCGGTTCCCCTCGCCGGTTGCGCCACCGCTCTGGATCAGGTTGACGTCTTCGAGATAGAGCTGGTCGACGCTCCGGATGTAGAGGAAATCCACGGTACCGATCACTCCCTGTGGCAGTCGGAGGTCGGTGCCCAGCGAGAGCCGGAGGCTCCGCGGAAAGCGGTACGACGTATCGAAATAGTTTACCTCGGGCGTTGCCTGGGTCGGTCCGCTGCCGCAGGTGTCGGGCTGGTTGGCAGGGTCGAGAGTGAAGGTGGGCACGTCGGCGTCGCTGCATTCGAGGTCGAAGGCGTCGAGGCCGGTGCTGGAGTAGGGGCCAGTGAGCCAGTGGTACGCCGGGCGTCCGGTGAAGAGTCCCAATCCACCACGGAAGAAGCCGCGGCTCCCCAGGTCGTAGCTGACACCGAGCCGCGGTGACCAGAGCAGGTTCCCGCTGGGTGTGCGCGAATTGTCGATGCCCAGGTCGGTCGCAAGCTGCGGGTTCTGAACCGGCGCCGAGGTGAAAAAGGGCACGTCAAAGCGAAGGCCGACCGTGAGCGCAAGTTGGGGTGACACGCTCCAGCGGTCCTGGGCGTAGAACCCGACCTGGTTAACGCCCAGGTCCGACACCGGTCCCTCGGGGCGAAGCGGGTTGAGTACCGTGCGGATGAAATATTTCGGCAGCCCGGCCGCGAGGGAGTCCAGGTTGCCGAAGAGCCATCCTCCCAGCGGCTCAAGCAGCGTGCTTCTCCGGGTTCGGATCAGCTCGTCGTGGGTGCCGAGGGTGAATTGATGGCTGCCACGGGACCAGGAGAGATTTTCGGTCAACTCCCAGACATCCTGATTGGAGTAGTTGACGCTGCAGAACTCCTGATCGCCGGCGGTCAGAAAGCCGGCGTCTGCCCGCACCCACACCTCAGGGAAATGCTCCGGAGGCTGGCATTCCTCGCGCACCCGCAGGTAGGCCAGATTCAGTTCATTCGAGAGCCCGCTCCCGGGAGTCATCACCCAGGCGAGCCGAGTCGCGTTGACCGTTCCCGGGTATCGGGCTCCGTTCGAGGTGAGCGCATACCGATCGTACGGAATCCGAGTCCCCGGATCCTCGGGGTTGCCGTGGGCGAAGTTGTGGGAGACTTCCAACCGTTGATTGACCCCCGGCTGCAGGGTGATCTTGGCGAACAGATTGCCGCTCGGCTGCCGGAACGGCGCCGCCTCGAAGTCGCCCGCTGCCACCCCAAAACTGTCGGCCAGAATCTGCTGAAAGCGCTGTGCGCTAGCGTAGCGGAACCCGACGCCCACCGAGTCGGCACCGCCGGTGGTATCGCTGCCGATTCCGGGACTGGTCTGCGGAATGAGGTCCCGCTGGAGGCCGAGATCGAGGAAGAACGCGGCCCGGTCGCGGACGATCGGCCCGCCCAGGGTGAGTGCCAGCTCCCTGGTGCTGAAATCCTGCGCCCGGTTCCCAGTGAGGTCCTTCCCGGTCAGGCTCTGGTCCTCGAAGTAGGCGGAGAGTGACCCCTCCCAGCGGTTCGAGCCGGAGCGGGTGACCGCGTTGACCAGGCCGCCCGCGAAGGTGCCGTAACGGACGTCGAAGGGGGCGGTGAGGATCTGCAGCTCCCGCAGCGCTTCGACCGACAACGTCCGGACCCCGGCAGGTGCCGCCGGTGCGCCGAGACCAGCTCCCCCTCCCGCGAATCCGGTCAGGTCGAGATTGGTCTGGCCGTCGATCTGGACGCCGTTGAGCCGGTCGGATTGGCCGGCGATGCTGACTCCCCCGGTTGGAGCGAGCACGGCTTGCGGCGACAGCAGCACCAGTTGGGCGAAATCCCGCTTCCCGACCGGCAGGCGGGAAATCAGGGTGTCTCCAATCGTCTGGGCCGGACCGGTGCGCCCTGCATTCAGCCGTGAGTCCGCGGTCGAGATGACGGTGAGCTCGGTGAGCTCGACCATCTGCGGTGCGAGTCGGAGGTCGACCAGCCGGCGCTCACCGAGAGACAGCATGATGTCCGGGAGAGCGGCCGGGGAATACCCGATCGCCCGGGCAGTGAGGGTGTAGGGTCCGCCCAGCGAGAGGTACTCGAAGACAAAGCGGCCGCGGGTGCCGCTGGCGGTCTGCCAGCGTTCGCCGGTCGCCAGGTTGGTGACGGAAACCACCGCTTCGGCAATGGGAGAGGAGTCGGTACTGGCCACCGTGCCGTAGAGCGCCGCGGTGGTGACCCCTTGGGCCGCGAGCGCGGAGGCGAGCAGGGCCGGAAGGGGCACCAGCAGCAATCCTGCTCTCGTTGGAGTCCGCATGAGTCGCTCAGCGTTGGAGGGGTTCAGCTCAGCGTTCGGTCGGTGGCGCCTGGGCGTCGGCCAGCCGGGCCAGCGCCTCCCGGGCTTCCACGACCAGGTGGCGAAGGGGCGGCGGCGGCAGGTCGTAGCGCTGCAGGAACTGCTGGTAGTCGCGGCGGGCGCCAGTGGTATCTCCCTGGGCATCCTCGATTCTGGCGCTGAGCAAGAAGACCAGCGGGGCCAGCGGAAGCTTGTCGTCGAATGGGGGGAACGGCGGCTGTGCCAGGAGTCGCAACGCCTGGGCGCCATCGCCCTGGTCCTGCAGCCATTCCGCCGCCGCCAGGCGGTCGACGCCGCGCAGGAGCACGTGCGGGGTGGGAGAGGCTGGGTCGAACGCGAAAAAGGGATCTCTCTCGGCCAGCTCCCACTCCAGGGCCGCCATGGCCTTGGCGGCGGAACGACGATCACCCCGTCGGTCCGACTCGAACGCGCCCAGGGAACGATCGAGGTACGACCTCCACTCGCCACCGCTGGCCTTGAGCGCGCTGCGCGCCGCCGTCAGCCCTTTCAGATCATTGCCAGCCGCCGCCAGGACCCCGTCCAGCCAGGCCAGCTCGGCCAGGTACCCGGGTCCCAATCCCATGACCAGAGGGGCCGCAGCGAGCCGACGCCGGGCCGCCTCACGGACCGGAACCGCCCCCACCCACGCCCCAAGCACCGCGGTCCGGTAGCTGCCGAGCAGTCCGAGTGTGTCGGAGGGCCCCTTGACCAGTTGATCTCGAGCCACGAGGGCGGAGTCCCACGCCCCGCGCATGGCCCAGGCCAGGGCGATGAACGACGAGGTGATTCGCGTCTCCCGCGGCGGCAAGCCGTGACGCAGCAG
>CALMOP010000238.1 GCA_937871775.1 uncultured Gemmatimonadota bacterium
CGAGGCGGCAGCCATGGGCATGGAGGACCTTGATGGCGGCCCGGTCCTCGGTGGCGCTGGGCGACACCAGTCGGAACACCAGGCCCCGGACCGTCACGCTGTCGGCCTGGATCCGGAGAATCTGATGATCCCCACCCTCCAGCACCGGGCGGCCTTCTCCGAGGAGCACCAGCCGCCGGGTCACGACCAGCTCCGGCTCCCGGTAGATGCCCGCTCGCACCAGCACCGTGTCCCCGTCCCGGGCCCGCGCCAGCGCCGCGGTCACGGTTGCCAGCTTCGATCCCGGGGCCACGATCAGGCGGTGACCCGGGTCCGTGGGGAGCGGCAACTGTCTCGGCGGGCCCAGGACCCAGGCGGCCACGACCAGGGCCAACATCAGCTGGCCGGTGACGGGGCGGGTGGACCGGCGGCGTTCCGGACTTCGACCCAGGGCAGCAATCGCCCGCCGAGTCGAGCTTGGACACTGTCTGCCTCGTGGCCGGGCCGGAGTGCCAGGAGCCCGCTCGACATGGGAGTTCGCAGGCTGTCACTCTGGAGATACACGGCGGCCCGGGCATCCAGCCAATTGGTCTGGTCCACGAAGCTGGTCACCCAGGCGGTGGCCGCTGGCTCCGGGTGGGACGCGAGCCAGGTCACCAGGCAGCCCACGTCATCGAACACGATCGCCTTGCCGGTGGCGGTAACGGTCTCGGCGCTGAACCGCGGATCGTCGATTGTCATGTGGCAGCGGGCGCAGGGCTCGGTCCCCAGTGCGATCGGACGGGGGCCGGTCGGCCGGCATCCGGGGATCAGGCCGACCAGGATCAGGGCCAGCAGGGTCGCGGAGGGGCGCCGCATGGCTCAGGCGGGGACGGGCGGGCTACCCCGCTCCCGAAGCACCAGCCAGACCCCGACGCCCAGGGCCAGGATCAGGACCACCCCGCCAGCGGCTGGCCAGGATGTGGCGTAGAAGTTCAACATCTGCTTGTTCCCCAGGAGCGGCGGCTGATAGGTCATTCCCGGGATCTTGATGATCGCATCCGGCGCGAGATCGTGCCCGTAATCGTACCCCCAGCGGTAGAAGTCCGCGAGACCCGCCGCCGCCCCGCTGGCGAAGAGCCCGACCCAGAGATAGAGCAGAGCGCGTTTCCCACTGACGGCCGCCGCCAGCCCCAGGCCGATCAGGCCGGCGACCAGCCACGGCATGAAGCGAAGCTCGGGAATGTCCCCGGGAGTGATCACCTTCATCCCGATGTAGTGATTGAGATTGTTGATACTGTTGAGATCCTGCGGTTTCTCGCCCACGATCCTGTTGACCCCGATGTACAGCCCGAGCCCCTCCGGATACTGTGGGGCCTTGAGACCGATGTGCCACAGCGGGAGCAGGTAGACCAGCGACAACGCCAGCGCCGCGGCAGCGAGTGTCAGGCGGGAGGAACGGGCCATGAGTCGGACCTGGGTTGAGTCGGCGGTGGGCCGCGCCTGAGTGAAGGGCGGGTCAGCGACCCGCCCCTCGCCCCAGCGCAGCGCCGTGGACGCCGGGTTCACGTCACTTCGGACTGTTGAAGGAGACCGCGACCCCGGTTCCTCGCGGCGACACCCGGATGTAGCCCTGCATCTCCTGGTGCAGCGCCGAGCAGAAATCGGTGCAGTAGAACGGGAACACCCCAACCCGCTGAGGGACCCAGACCGTGGTGCGGGTCTGCCCCGGCATCACCAGCAGCTCCGAGTTGTGGGCGCCGGTGACGGCGAAGCCGTGGGGGACGTCCCAGTCCTGCTCCAGGTTGGTCACATGGATGTACACGCTGTCCCCCACCTGCACGCCCTCGATGTTGTCCGGCATGAAGTGGCTGCGGATCGAGGTCATGTAGACGTGGACCACGTTGCCCTTGCGCTCGACCCGGGTGTCTTTCTCAGCCTTCACAGCGAAGGGATCCTTGTTGCCGGCCAGGTCGAAGGTCTTGATCTGCCGATCCTTGATCTTCGAGGCCAGAATCGCCTGGGCGTAGTGGGGCTCGCCGATGGTCGGGAAGTCGAGCAGCAATTTCATCTTCGCGCCGGTGATGTCAATCAGCTGGGCGGACTGGGCCAGCTCCGGGCCGGTGGGCAGATAGCGGTCCTTGGTGATCTTGTTCAGCGCGATCACGTACTTCCCGTCGGGCTGGCGGGTATCGCCACCCGGCACCAGCAGGTGGCCGATCGAATAGTAGGTCGGGATCCGGTCCAGCACCGCGCAGTCCTTCACCCGCCACTTGGTGATCTCGGACGACAGGAACATCGAGGTATAGGCGTTGCCGTTGGCGTCGAACTCGGTGTGGAGCGGCCCCAGTCCGGGATTGTCCCTCACCTCACAGGACAGGACCGACTCGTACTTGAGCACCGGAATCCCGTTCAACTCCTTGTCGAACTCCTTGCCGGCGATCGCCTGCTGCAGTTTCGAGAAGGCGAATACCGGCACCATGGCGGCCAGCTTGCCGCCCGCCGCGAAAAACTCGCCGCTGGGGTCCACGTCCACGCCGTGCGGGGACTTGGGGGTCGGGATGTAGTAGATGAGGCCGGGGCAGTCCGCCGGCTCCAGCACCCTGGTCGCCGTCAGCATCTCGGAGTGGGCGACATCGGCCTCGTCCACCCAGTTGTGCGCGTAGCGGGCCGGCCACACCGTGGCCTTGCCCTGGGCCACGCATTGCTCGCCCTGCTTCCAGTTCACGGCCGCGATCACGTCCTTGTCGTTCTGGGAGGCGTTCCGCTCCTTGAGCGAGTTCGCCTGCTCGGTGTTGTAGGACGTGAAGAACGCCCAGCCGTGAGATGGGCCCTTGCCGGGGCGGGCCAGGTCGTAGTCGAACCCGGGCACGTGCACCTGGAAGCCCAGCGTCAGTTTCCCGCTCTGGGGATCGACCGCGACGAAGGAGATAAGTCCGCTGAAATTCTCCTTGAAGCTGGCGATCGGCACATCCTTCTGCGGCGTCGGCACACTGAAGCGGGTGGCCGAGACCACATACTCGGTCCCCTGGGTGACAAACGGCGAGGCGTGGTTGCCGGCTCCGTTGGGGATCTCGATGATCTCCTTGGTGTTCATCTCGGCCAGGTCGATCCGGGCGATCCGCGGGGTGTTGTTCCCGTTGATGAACAGCCACCGACCATCGTTCAGCGCGTCCGTCTTGGACAGCGAGGGGTGGTGGGCATCGTCCCAGGGGATGAAACCGTAACTGGTCTCCAGCATCGGCTTGCTCTGCTCGCTGTAGCCATAGGACTTCTCCGGATCCTGGGAGAACACCGGGATGACCCGGAGCAGCCGACCGGAGGGCAGGCCATAGACGCTCACCTGCCCGGAGAAGCCGCCCGAGGCAAACATGTAGAACTCATCGTACTGGCCCGGGGGCACATAGACCCTGGCGGCGGCATCGCCGGTCCCGCCCGCCTGGGTGGTGCCCGTGCTGCAGCCGGTGAGTACCACGGCCGCGACTGCCGCGGCCAGCCTGCCTGGATGAACCCATCGAAACGCGCGCATCTTCGGATCTCCTGTCGAGAGGCGGGTCAGTTGCCAGGCCTGCCAGAGGCCTGGGTACGGAGGTATTCCACGATCTGCCGAGCCTGGTCCCGGGTCAGGGCCAGATTGGGCATCTGGGTCATGTATTCGCCGAGCAGCTGCCTTACCACCGGGTGGCGCTGGTACATCTCCTCGGGGTTCAGCACCTGGTTCATGATGAAGGCCGGGCTGCGACGCACGGTCACCTCCCCCAACGGGGGGCCCACGTACCGCTCGGCCATCTTGTGGCAGGCGGAGCACTTGAGGGTGAAGATCTCGGCACCTTCTTCTGCCAGTTTCTTGTCCACCGGCCCCAGCTGAATCGGCTCGGTCACCGGACCGATGCCGTGCTCCAACTGGAAGGCGGTCAGGTCAGTGCCGGCGACCGCCGTGGCAGCCGGTTCGGACCGGGCCTCCGACTTGCCGCAGCCGGGCGCCAGCAGGATCAAGAGCGGGAGCCAGGGGGTGTGACGCATTTCGGGCATCCTCGAACAGCAGGGGACTTGGTCTGGCGATGATAATAGGGTATTATCATGAATAAGTATGATATTATTGCATGAGAAACCCTTCACATCTGGCCGGGGCGGGCCTCAGCGAGAAACACCCTGAATGCTTTCCCAGACCGCTGAGTATGCGTTGCGTGCGGTGCTGACCATTGCCGCGGCGCCTGACGGAGAGCCGCTCGGAGCCGCTCGCCTGGCCGCCGCGCTGGACATCCCCCAGAACTACCTCGCCAAGACCCTGCATCAACTGGCCCGGGCGGGGGTGCTGGAGTCCACCCGGGGCAAGCTGGGCGGGTTCCGGCTGGCCCGGGCTCCGGACCGCATCCCCCTGGTGGACATTGTGGGCCTGTTCGACGACATCACCGGTCGCCGCACCTGCCTGATGGGACGGCCGGTGTGCAGCGACCAGAATGCCTGCGCCGTCCATGAGCGCTGGAAGGCGGTGTCCGACTCCACCGCCGACTTCTTCCGGAGTACCACGGTCGCCAGCCTGGTCGGGTC
>CALMOP010000239.1 GCA_937871775.1 uncultured Gemmatimonadota bacterium
GGCGGGGGACGAGTCGACGAGGCGCTTGCTCTCTCCCGCACCGCGCTGAGCCAATTCCCGGCCTCCGCCGCCATCCTGCTGCTGCACGCCGGCCTGGCGCACGGCGCCGGGCTCCACGAAGCCGCGATGGAAGCGGCGCTGCGCGCGGCGGCGATCGCTCCGGACCGCTCGGAGCCAACCTACCTCATCGGGTGCATGCTCGAGCCGAAGCAGCCTGAGCCGGGTGGGACCACGGCGGTGGCGGAGGAGAGCGCAGTATCGACCCCGGCCGGGCGCCGAGCACTGACACCACTCACCGCGGCGCTGCACGCCATTCGTGTGCTGTCTCCGCCCTCCACCGTGGGGCCATTTCGCCCGGTGCTGCGGGCGCTCGATGGACGAGTGGAAGCCCGGCCGGTACGCCCCGCGCGCTGGAAGGCCCGCGGGGTGCTGGCGCTGGTCGCGGCCGGCTGCGTGGCCTGGGCGATCGGGGATCCGCTGCCGGCTATCACAGTGCTGGCGGTGGCCCTGCTGTGGAGCTTCCGCCACCGGGACCGGTTCTAGCTTCCCGGCGCCTCAGCGCGCGGCCAGGGTTCGCTGGACCCGGGCCTGGAAGTGCTCCAGCATGGTCCGGCCCAGTTCACAGTGGGTGGCGATCCACTCGGCGTTCCGGAAAGCGCGGGGACCGCTGGCCTCGCGCAACGGCGCGAGAAACGGCTCCACCCGGGCAAACAGGAAGAGGCCCTCCCCGCTGTTCTCAGCGAGAAAATCGGCGTGCACGATGCCGTGGCGGGCCATGCCGTAGACCATCTCCCAGTAGGTCGAGGTCTGCCGGAAGGGCCGGTTGAGCGGGTGGTCGGGCTTGAGCACGGCCAGCAGCTCCTCCGCGGTCCGGGGCCAGAATTCCCGGTTCATGGTGTTTCGACTCTCCCGCATCACGGCTTCGCGGCGGAGGTCGTACAGCTTGAGGACCAGGTCGGCGTCGTGGTGATCCGGGGCTTCCTTGAGCATGGCTACCGGGTGGGGAAGAGGTGGGCTGCCCATCAGGCGGTCGACACGCCGAGGCGACGGGCAATGACGTCAACCGCCCGGTCGGGCGGGATGGAATTGGGGGTGAGGACATCCACCAGGCAGGTCCCGACCGATGGGCTGGCATGCAGCACGACGTGTCCGCCATGACCCAGCAGGCTGACCGCGATCCCCTGGGGGCCGGAACGGGTGGTCGGCGGACCGTGGGCCGTGAGCCCGATCGCTCCGGCCGCCGACACCGCCAACGCCGCCAGGGCGGCGGGGTCCGCCAGGGTGCCGGAGGTGATGCCGGAGAGTTCGGTCAGGGTATGAGAGAAAGCCGGCATGGAGCAGTCGGCGTCAGCCGGGCGAACCGTGGTCCGGCCGGCCTGCCGGCCTCAGAACATGGAGATGGCGAGCAGCGACCGCAGATTGTCGTTGGTCACCCGGAGCCTCGAGGACAGCAGCCGGACCATCGACCACAGAATCTTGTAGGCCATGTCGCGGTTGAAGTCGAGCAGGATCTCGAAGTCGGGGCGGGAGATGGTCATCAGCATCACCGGACCGTTGGCGATGGCGTCGGTGCTGCGCTCCGAGCGATCGAACACGGCCATCTCACCAAAACAGGCGCCGGGCTGCAGCACCGCCAGCGCTTCCTCGCCGGATCCGGGAATGTCGCGGCTGATGCGCACCTCGCCCGTCAGGATCAGGTAGAAGCGGTTTCCGGGCTCGCCTTCCTTGAAGACCTGTTGCCCGCCGCTGTACTTCTGCTCCTTGCAGATTTCAGCGACCCGCGCAAGTTCCCCCTCGTCCAGGTCGGCGAAGATGGCCGTCTTCTTGAGGAGTGCGAGGTCCATGAGGTTCGCGTGGTAAGCAGTGGGCGGTAAGGAACCGGCACCTGTGCTTGAAGCTAGTCCCGGCTCGGGGCAGCGGCAAGCTGGCACGGAGCACGGTCACGGGCGGGTCACCGCCGCGGATGTGCTTACCCTGGCCCGGATTCCGCTGGCAGTGGTGTTTGTGGTGGTGGCGCATCCGCTGGCGCGGCTGGTGACCCTGGTCGTTGCGGCAGCCACCGACCTGCTGGATGGCTTCCTGGCCCGTCGGCTGGGGAGCTCTCGCTTCGGGGCTGTCATCGACCCGGTGGCGGACAAGCTGTTCATGCTGTCCGCCTTCATTGTTGTGGCCGCGTCGGGCGAGCTGACCTGGTACGAGATTGCGGGAGTCCTGCTGCGCGACGCGGTGGCCTCTGTCGCTTTCTTCCTCACCACCTTCTCCGGCCGGGCCATGGCCATCCCGGCGCGCTTCGGAGGCAAGGCAGTGACCGTGGCCCAGGTGCTCACCCTGGTGGCCTTTCTCACGGACTCGACCCTGCTGCGGCCCCTGGCGTGGGCCACCGCGGCGATCGCGCTCTACGCGATCTGGGACTATTACGACGCCGCAGCGCGTGAGCAGCGCCCGGTGGGGGAATAGGCCGCCGGTCTGCTGCTCCATCGTCGATCCGACCTTCCCAGCCGGGTCGATACTTCGATCACTCCCTTCCGGGTCCTCCATGGAATCGAACCTCCGTCACGCCGCACTGACCTGGACCGGGGGCCTCCGGTTCCGCGGAGGTGCCCCCGACGGGCCGACCGTCACCCTGGACGGGGACGGGGAAGCGGGACCCAGCCCCATGGTCTCACTGCTGCTGGCGCTGGGAAGCTGCACCGGGGCCGACGTGGTCTGTACCCTGGAGAAGATGCGGGTCGAACTCCGGGACTGTCGCATCGAGGTGACCGGTACCCGCAAAGCCGACTGCCCGAAGCGCTATACCGCGATCACCCTGGGATTCCACCTGGCCGGAGCCGGGCTGGACGAGACCAAGGCCCGGCGAGCGATCGACCTTTCGCTCGAGAAGTATTGCTCGGTCGCGGCCAGCCTCGCCCCCGACGTCAGCATTAGCTATCAACTGGTGCTGGGCTGAGCCGGTCCGATGCTCCCGAGCCCGGCCGTGGGGATCCGCCGCTGGGTCTCTCGCAGCGTCCTGCCGCTGCTCGCGGCGGCGCCCGGCATCACGGCACAGGAGCCCCGCGGGATGGAGGCGGGGGCCGCGGCGGTGGTGCTGTTCTCGCAGGATGACTTCAGGGGCGGCGGGCTGCTGGTGGCGGTGCGTCCGGGAAGCGGGCTGCGGCTCGAAGCAGGGCTGTTCCCCGGAGACCGGGCCGGGCCGGAGGGAACCGGGCTCCGCGGAGAGCTGACTCTCGGGTACCTCATGGCACCGGCGCGCCCCACCGGACTGGGCCTTTACGGCCGGGGCGGCGTGGCCGGGGAATCCCTCGACGGACGGAGCGGGTCGGGCTGGCTGGTGCTTGGTCTGGGTCTTGAGTCGGCCCCGGGCGGGCCGTCAGGATGGTTCATCGAAGCGGGGGCCGGGGGCGGGTTCCGGCTGGCGGTGGGGTGGCGCCGGCGCTGGCTGCATCCGCGACGCCGATCCTAGAAACAGCAACGCCCCGAGCGAGTCGGAGCGTGGTCCAATCCTCGTCCGGGGTCAGTTCACCGCGGCGACTTCCGACTCGGCCGGCGCAGCGCCTGCCCGGCCCAGCACCGGCTGGCAGTACCGCTCACCGAGCACCCGCAGCTGGCCCAACTCTTCCTCGCTCAGGTCCTGGTAGCGCTCGGCGAGATAGAGCATGGTGTCGTCGAACCACTCCTTCTGATGCTCAGGCAGGGCCTCGAGAACGCCGCAGCGGAGAATATGGCTGAAAAGTTCATCTCGGGCCTGATCGATCAGACGGGGGGTAGACGACGGCATGGGTCTGCGGGGCTTTGCTTTAGCCATTCTCAAGGGTCTCCGTTAGCCTGATGGTTCGCGAGAATATAACCAGCGCCCGGCATGGGTGGCAATCGGCGGCGGTTTCCCCGGCCCCGGGCGGGGATGATTAGATTCTCGATCCGGCGGACCAACGTTTGGGATCGGGTGGGGCATGTCTGATCACGAGGAAGTGTACGATCGGGGCCGCGAGGCCCATCTGGTCGACCTGCTGCGGCAGCTGGCCGAACGGATCGAGAGCCTGGACCGCTCCGGGCGGCTGCTCCACTCGGTGCCGGAGCTGCAGCGGCTGCTGGGCGATGTCCGCAGTGAGTTGTTTCATTATGAAGTCCGCTCGACCTACGACACTCCCGAGATTGCCGAGAGCCGGCGCATCGTGGAGGAGGCGAGGCGGAACCAGTTTCTGCCCACGGAACCTGAGGACGACGAGCCATGGCCGACGCCGGAGTGAAGCGGTTCTACCTGCTGCTGGGCGGGCTGGTGCTGATGGGGGCTGCGGCGCTGGGTTGGCAGGTTCTCC
>CALMOP010000240.1 GCA_937871775.1 uncultured Gemmatimonadota bacterium
GAAGCCGCGGAACAACCGGCCGATGCGAGTGAACAGACTCATGGTGCCTCCGGAGACCCGGGTCGTTCCGGGAAGTGAAGCCCTAATGTTGGAATGGATCGTCGTGGTGTCAAAGTGTGGACCGCTCCCGGCGGCCCAGGCGTCCACTAAAGGAAACGTCGCAGTTCGTCAATCCGGCTCTCGACCTCGTCCGCCGTCAGGTCCCGGAACTGGGGCGGCAGGAATCGCTGATCGGTGCATTCTTTCACCGCCACGAGGTCCATGAACTCGAGCTTGCGGGTGTGTGCGCTGGGCCGCACCTCCGCGAAAACCTCCCGCAGAATCTCCTTGAGCGGGCGGCGCGGCTCCACCGAAAGTTCCCAGATGCGGAGCCCCCGGACCAGCACCCCCTCGATCTCGTTGCCGCCCAGACCCCGGTCGGGCACTTCGGGCAGGTCGGCGTCGGTGAGGGGCAGGGTCAGCTTCCGGGCCACGGCGCCGAGCAGGGCCCGGCGCTCGGCGGCGGTCTGGGGCGGGAACAATGGGATGTGCACGTCCAGCCGCCCCTGGCGTTTGAGGTCGACCTCCAGCAGGTCGGGCCGCGAAGTGGCGAAGACCCAGATGATCCGGCCCCGATTCCGGGTATCGGACATCTCCTTGGCCAGCATCGAGTAGACCCGGCCGGAGAGCCCGCCATCCCCTTCCCCACCCTCGCGGCGTCCGGCGGCCTGATCGGCCTCGTCCACGAAGACCACCACCTGCCCCAGCGCCCGGAGCACGGCGAAGATCTTTTCCAGATTGGACTCGGTGGCGCCCACCCAGCGATCGCGGAAGTTCTTGAAGACCACGCAGGGGACTCCCAGCTCGCCGGCCCAGCAGGTGACCAGGAAGGTCTTGCCAGTGCCGATCCGGCCGCTGATCAGGTAGCCCATCGGCAGGGCATGCAGAGCCCCCCGCCGCAGCAGTTCCGCATCTTCCCGCAGCCAGGCCCGGACCGGGTCGAGCCCGGCCACATGATCGAGGGTGAAGCCGGACTCCACAAATTCGAGCAGCCCCTGACACTCCCGCTCGATCGCCTCCTTCTTCATCCGGGTGAGCCATTGGGGGGTGATCCGGGCGTCGTTCTTGAGCGCCAGCGTCAGGGTGCGGTGGGCGCTCACCCGGGACAGCCCGGTCAGCCGGCGGCCCAGCGCTTCCAGCGGCACGTCGCTGCGCGCCGGCAGCTCGGGCAGCTGACCGGCGACCAAGGCCTCCAGGTACTCCCGCATGTCGGCTTCGTCAGGCAGCGGAATCCGGAGCGCCACGGCGTGGGGGTTCTCGAACACCAGCTCATTCAGGTCGTGCAGGTTTTCGGTGAGGAGTACCGTCACGATGTTGGCGTGCAGGACGGCCGGGTCGTTGGCCCAGCCAAGCACTTTCACGACGTTGGCGCTGAAGGCCCCGCCCAGGGCCACCGCCTCGCCGCGGGGCACCACGAACTCGGCGAAGTCGATGATGACCGCGAGCTTCCGGCCCGCCGCCGAAGCATCCTGGATCGCCTGCAGGTTGAGGGTCCGGAGCAGGAACCGGTCGATCAGTTCGAGCGCCGAGCCGGGTTCGCGAAGGTAGCTGGAATTGCGGGCATCGTCTCCCAGGGCCTGGCGCAGCCACTGGTCCCAGTCCTCCGCGCCATGCACCGCCCGGATGCCGCGGCTCCGGTCATAGTGCAGCACCACGTCGTAGCCCCGGAACATGACTTCATCCAGGAAGTTCTTGACCGACAGCATCCGGGCGCCCTGGGGCACCAGATCGAAGATGTTCCCGTGGAGCAGGAACTGGGCGCAGGAGCCGGAGCGGAACAGGTCCCGCAGCTCAGCGGCCCAGCGCGGCAGGGTGGTGGTCACCGGCTCTCCCGGATCGCCAGCCGGGCCACTCCGGGGGGCGGCTCCTCCAGCAGGTCGGCCATGGTGCCGTAGAGTTTCTGCTGGTCGGCGATCCATTGCGAGGCCCCGCCCAGGCTGCCGGTGATCTGGTCCAGCCGCGAGGACAGCCCCTCGGCGTCGGCGGACAGCGCCGCCTGTTCGCGCAGCAGCTCCACCTGCTCCTGGATGCGAAGAATCTCGGCTTCCAGGAAGTCCAGCTTGTCCCGGCCTTCGCGCCGCTGCGCAATTCGCTGCGCCAGGATATCCGCCTGACTGGACAGACTGCGACGCAGCTCCTCGGCCAGCGAAACCTCGCCCAGTCGGGCCTTGAGCTGTTCCATGCGGGCCTCCAGTTCCTGAGTCTCCCCCACCGCCGGCTCCTTCAACACCCGGCTGATGGTGCGGCGGGCCACCAGCAGCCGGAGGTAGAGCCACACCAGCCGGCTGAGATTTTCGCTCTGGACCTCGACCCCGGCCCCGCTGGGATCGTGCTGGGCGAATTGATCAAGAATGGCGCGACACCGGGAAGCGAAGGCCACGTAGCGCACCTGGTCGTTGTCGGACAGCCGCCGGACCAGCCCGTCCACCTTCTGCTGCCAGGCCTGCTCATCCCCGGCGAGCCGCCGGGTCGTCACGGTGCGCTGGAACCGGGAATTGGTCGATAGCCCAAGAAGGTAGGCCAGCTCCACCCCGGCACCCACCAGCCAGAAGCCCGGATTGGTGAGGCCGAGCAGGCCGAACGCGGCCAGACCGATCCAGTTGGGGGCCACGAACATGCCGAACGGGCGGGCGTTGAACGCGGCCCTGAGGTAGCTCCCAAAGGAAGGCTTCATGGTGTCATGGCGGGGCGCCCCGGGGCGCAGGGGCGACCCGATGGGTCGCCCCTGCTTACCCGGGGGGCCAGCCGAACCGGCGGCCGCCCAGCAGATGGAGATGGAGATGGAAGACCGACTGGCCCCCATCGGCACCGGTGTTGGTGACCAGCCGGTACCCTCCCGCATCCAGGCCCAGTTCGGTCGCCACCTCGGCCGCGAAGCGAAGCAGCCGGCCCAGCAGCGCTTCCCCTTCGGCGCCGGCGTCTCGGACGGCCGCCAGATGCCGGGTCGGGATGATCAGGACGTGGGTCGGCGCCACCGGGGTCAGGTCGTGGAAGGCGACCAGCTCCTCGGTCCGGCGGACCGTCTTGACGGGGATCTCCCCCGCGGCGATGCGGCAGAACACGCAGTCAGCCATGGGATTCCCGTTGGCGTGCCAGCCACGCCGTGGTCAGGGCGGCCAGCGCCGCCGTTTCGAACCGGAGCCGGTGCGGCCCCAGCCGCACCGGGGTGTAACCCGCGGCGCGGCAGCGGGTGATCTCCGCCGGGCTCAACCCTCCTTCCGGCCCGACCACCACCGCGAGCGGCGCCGTAGCGCCGACCCGGCCCGGGTCGGCGGTCCCCTGCTGGTCGGCGAGCCAGCGGACGCTGGCGCCATCCTGGCGCAGGAACGCCTCCAGCTCCATGGGCGGATAGACTTCCGGGGCCCAGCACGCCTCGCTCTGCTTGAGCGCCTCTCGCGCCCGCCGGCGCAGCCGCTCCAGGTGGGCCATCCGGACCCGGCTGGCCACGCTGGCGCTGCGCTCCGTCTCCAGCGGTACCACGGCCGTCACGCCGAGCTGCACCGCCTGCTCGATCAGGATGCCGAAGCGGTCCCGATCGCCCGCGCCCACGGCGAGGGTGAGCGGGACCGGGCGGGGCAGCTGCTCGGCCCGGTCCACCTCGACCGCGAGACTGGGGCCTTCCGCCACCAGCCGTCCGACGCCCTTCCAGCCTGCCCCATCGAGAATGGTCACATTGACATCGAAGCCGGCCCGGCGCACCGCGAGATGGTGCGTCTCTTCCGGCTCCAGCCGCACCCGGGTTCCGGCCCTGAGGCTGCCCGCGGCCACCAGGACGGCAATCATGGTCGGGTGGCCGCCACCGCCCACCAGCCCTCTTCCACCACCTGACCGGTGAGCGCGAAGCCGGCGCCGGTCAGTTCGGGCAGAAACAGCGCGGCCTCCGCCTGCTCCATGCCGGAGAAGATGGCGGTCCCCCCGGGACGGAGCGTGGACATGACCTCGGGCAGCAGCGCCACATTCACCAGCCGGAGAATGTTCGAGACGATCAGGTCGACCGGAGCCAGCAGCGGCCCAATCTGCGCCGCATCGCCTTCCAGGAAGGTGGTGCTCTCGGCGACCCCGTTCTGTGCCGCGTTCCGGACCGCGACCGCGATCGCGTCCGGTTCCACCTCGATGCCGATGGCCCGCCGCGCCCCCAGCCGGATCGCCGCGATCGAGAGGATGCCACTGCCGCTGCCCATGTCGACCACCGTATCCCCGGCGGCGACCCTGCCATCCAGCAGCGCCAGCGCGGCCCGGGTCGACCCGTGCTCGCCGCTCCCGAAGGCCATCTCGGGGTCGATGACGATGACCAGCGGTTCCCCGATTGGATCGGGCCGGAGCCAGGAGGGCGTGATCGCGAACCGGCCCACCCGGCGCACCCCGAGCCCATTGCGCCAGGCGAGGCTCCAATCCACCGCCGCCTGGGGCTGCCGGCCGACTGTCAGGCCCGGACCGTGGGCCCGGTGCAGTTCGGCGGTGATGGCATCGGCCTCGGGAAGGGTCAGGGCAAAGGAGACCAGGGTGCCATCCTCACGCTCCTCCACCGCCTGTCCGGTCCGCTCGACCAGCCACGCCGCGACCGCATCACGTCGGACTTCGGCGGACTGGACCTCGATCGCATACCAGGTCATGCGCCCAACGCTTCCTTGAGCTTGGACCAGAACCCGGCGCCGCGCCCGGGCGGTTCCCCTTCATGGGCGGCCAGTTCCCGGAACAGCCTGGTCTGCTCCTCATTCAGCGATTCCGGGGTCCACACATGGACCCGGATCAGCAGGTCACCCCGGCCGGCCTGCCCCAGATGGGGCAACCCCTTGCCCCTCAGCTTCAGGATGGTCCCGCCCTGGGTTCCCCCGGGCACCGAGATCCGCTCGTCGCCATAGGGGGTCGCCACGGTGAACGACATCCCCAGCGCCGCCTGGGAGAACGACAGCGGCAAGTCCATCACCAGGTTGTCGCCGTCCCGTTCGAAGCGCTCGTCGTCCTTGATCTCGATCATGACCAGCAGATCGCCGGGGGGCCCGTTGCGGGCGCCGGCCGCGCCCTGGGCGCGCAGGGTGAGGTAGTTGTTCTCGGAAACGCCCGCCGGGATTTCGACCTGCACGGTCTTTTCGGCGCGGACCCGGCCATCGCCCTTGCACTGCTCGCAGGGCGCCTTGATGACCACCCCCTCCCCGGCGCAGGCCGGGCAGGGGTTGACCGACACGAACTGGCCGAACATCGAGCGGGCCGCCCGGCGCACCTCGCCGCTGCCGCCACAGGTGCCGCAGGGCACCGGCCGGGTGCCGGGCCTGGCCCCGGTGCCGTCGCAGGTGGAACAGTGCTCCAGGGTCTTGAGCTTGATGGTCCGCCGGGCCCCGGCGGCGACCTCGTCGAGCCCGATCCGGACATTGACCCGGAGATCCTGACCCCGGCGCGGCTCCCGGCCCGACGACGCGCCGAACACCGAATCGAACCCGCCAAAGTCGCGCATGAAGATGTTCAGCGCCTCGGCCAGGTCCACGTGGTGGAATCCGCCGAAGCCCGGGCCATTGCCGCCGCCCAGCCCCGCCTTGCCGAACCGGTCGTAGCGGGCCCGCTTCTCGGGATCCTTGAGCACCTCGTACGCCTCGGTCAGCTCCTTGAAGCGGGCTTCGGCGTCGGGGGCCGGATTGCGATCCGGATGCAGGTCCATCGCCAGCTTCCGGTAGGCTTTCTTGATCTCGGCCTCGGAGGCTCCCCGCGCCACGCCCAGCAGGTCGTAGTATTCGCTCACTCCATCAATCCTTCCACCAGCCGGCTGGTATGGTCCACCAGGCCGATGATCTTGTCGTAGGGCATCCGGGTCGGGCCAATCACCCCGATCACGCCGCTCAGGTCTCCGGAGCGGTAGCTCGAGGTCACCAGGGTGAAGCCCGCCAGTTGGGAGTCCGAGTTCTCGCCGCCGATGGTGATGGTCAGGCCGCCGGCCCGCCGCGCCGACAGGGCCTGCTGCAGCAGATCCCGCCGTTCCGTGAGATTGAGCAGGTCCCGGATCGCGCCGCTGGTGGAAAACTCCGGCTGGCCGGCCAGCATCTGGGCGCTGCCCAGTACCACGGCGGTCTCGCCGCTCGGCAACCCGAAGATCTCGTCGGCTTCCTCGAGAAAGATGTTGAGCAGTTCCCCCTCGTGCTGAGTCCGGTCGGCATCCCGGAGCCGATCGCTCAGGGTGGTGCGGATGGTCTTGAGGGTCAGGCCGGCGAGCCGTTCGTTGAGCAGCTGCGCCACCCGTTGCACCGCGGCGGTCGCCATGGTCCCGTGCAGCTGGACGAAGATGGTGCGCACCGCCCCGCTCTGCAGGTGGAACACCAGCAGCAGCCGGTCCGAGGCCACGACCATCAGGTCCAGCTTCTCCAGCACCACCTCGTCGAGCGTCGGTGCCACGGCCACCCCGAGTTCCTGGGTCAGCACCCCCAGCACCTGCGCCGCCCGGCGCAGCACCTCCTCCAGCGGGGTCCGCGACGGCACCAGCTCGTGATGCAGCGCCTGCTGATCCTCCTGGCTGGGCGGGGCCAGCCGGATCAGGTTGTCCACGTACCACCGATAGGCCCGATCGGTCGGAATCCGGCCGGCGGAGGTATGGGGGTGATAGAGGAAACCCTTGTCTTCCAGCTCGCTCATGGTGTTGCGGATCGTGGCCGAAGATACCCCCAGCGGAAACCGCTGCACCACGGTCTGGCTGCCGGCGGGCTCCGCGGTCTGGATGTAGACCTGGATGACCGCCTCGAGCACTCGCATCTCACGCTCGGACAGGGTGTCGGACGACATGGCTAACAATCTACCACAGAGTGGTTTGAGGGCTAAGGGGCCGGCCGGCCGACCCACGCCATGGTCTGCCTCACGCCGAGGCCACCAGGGCGTCGAGACGGAGCCAACCCTCCGGGGTGAGGCGGACTCGACCCGAGCCGGTCGAGGCCCACCCCGCCCCGACCCACCGCTCGCGGGTCGGCGGGGTCAGGTCACTCTCCGCGACACCATCCGAAGTCCGCAGTCCCAGATACAGCTGTTCCAGCCGGAGCGCCCCGGAGTCCAGCTGCTCCTCCCCGGCCATGCTCCCGCCGGTCTCCGCCACGGCCCGGGTCCAGGCTGCGTACTCCCGGATGTTCCACCAGCGGTGGCGGCCGACCAGACTGTGGGCGGAAGGTCCCAGCCCGAGGTAGGGAGCCCGACGCCAGTAGGCCTGATTGTGCAGCGACCGGTGGCCGGGCCGGCCGTAGTTGGAGACCTCGTAATGCTCGAACCCCGCCTCACCCAGTACCTGGTGGGCCAGCAGAAACTCCTCGGCGTAACGGGGCTCCGGTGCGGGTCGGGCCTCGCGCCGTTCGACCCAGCGCCCCAGCGGAGTGTGACTCTCGACCGTCAGGCCGTAGAGCGAGAGGTGCATCGGTTCGAGGGCGAGGGCCTGATCGAGGTCCCGGCGCCAGTCCCGTTGGAGCGCATCCGGGAGCGCGAAAATCAGATCGATGGAAAGGTTGGTCAAGCCGGCGTCCCGGAGGATCGCAACCGAACGGGCCGGGTCCGCGGTGCTGTGGCTGCGGTGCATCCACCGGAGCACCTCCGCATTCCACGACTGCACCCCCAGCGAAACCCGGTTGATCCCCGCCTGTCGCCAGCCCCGCGTCGCTGCCGCGGTGACGTCCTCCGGGTTGGCCTCGAGCGTGACCTCCGCCCCGGGGGCCAGGGGGCGGTCGGCGATAATCGACTCGAGCATCCGGGTCAGGTCGGTGGGGTCGAGCCTCGATGGTGTGCCCCCGCCAAGGTAAATGGTCGCCAGCTCGGGAAACTCGGCCCAGCGGGAGGTGGCCAGGTGGGTGGCCCATTCCTGGAGCGCCCGGTCCGCGAATTCGGCCGAGGGGGTGTGCCGCCGCACCGCGATGGCAAAGTCACAGTAGGAGCAGCGGCGGCCGCAGAAGGGGACGTGGATGTAGAGGTGCACGACGCAAGCTAAGGGGAACGGGGAATGGGAACGGGCAACGGGGAACAGGGGGGTCATCACACCTCCTCATCCCGAGCGGAGCGAGGGATCTACCGCCCTGTCCTGGAAGCCCAACCCCGGCCACCAGGAGCCCGGAGTAGATCCCTCACCCGCTTCGCGGGTTCGGGATGAGGAGGGGCTTGGAGAATGTCCCGCACCGCTTCGCGGGTTGGGGATGAGGAGGGGAATGGCAGGGCAGGCCGGTTCCCCCGTTCCCCGCAGTTGACAGCCTTCCCCGCTCTGTTCATAGTACCCGCATCAACCGGCTGCCAAGAGGACTTCCGCCCATCTTATTCCAAGGGGGTCGTGTGTCTCATTCTTCACCCGTCCAACGGCGCCTCGCGCTGGCCGTCGTCGGCTTGGTCGTGATGGCCCCGTCCGCGCTGTTCGCCCAGCTTCGCACCGAAATCACTCCCTTCGTCGCCAGCTACTATGGCATGACCCATATCGCGAAGGGCAAAGGTCTATTCAACGCCGGCGTTCCGTTCACCGTCGATCAGAATAATGCCTTCGCGATTGGCGGGCGGGTAACGATTCCGGTGGGAGCGCGCCTGGCCCTCGAAGGGGAATTCGCATATGCCATGAGCGGGGTCAGTGCCACCGAGGACACCCTCTTCGGTCCCGGGATCGACGGCGGCCTTTCCCAGAGCGGCAGCATCATTTTCGGAAGCGTGCGCGCGGTGTTTTCCCCACGGCGCAGTAATCTGTTCATGCTCGCCGGCCCCGCAATCATCAAGCGCGGCGGGGACGCATGGAAAGGAGTCAACAGCGGGGACATCACCGATTTCGGTGGCGTCGTGGGCTTCGGGGTTCGCGCGAACGTGACCCCGCGTTTCCGGCTCAACCTTACTGCGGAAGCCTACCTGTACTCCTTCGACGCCTTCCCGAATCAAGGTACCGACCCGGAGTTCCAGGCAGATGTCATCGTAGGCCTGGGCATTCCGATCTCGTTCGGTGGGCATTGACCGGTTGGACCGGGGACTGGCACCGAGGTACTGACCAGGGGCGGCCCACAGGGCCGCCCTTGTCACTCCCCCTTCACCGGCGCCGGAGCACCGCGCTGGGCGGTGCTGCCGTCACCCAGTTGTCCCTTGTCGTTCCGACCCCAGCAGAGCCCGATGCCGCCCGCCATCCCGCAGGCATGGCCGTCACCGGCGGAGATTGAGGTAAAGCCACCGGCCCCGACCGGCACCGGCTTGGTGCGATCCAGCTTGGAGCCGGCCCCCAGCTGGCCCGCCCGGTTGGCCCCCCAGCAGAAGGCCCCGCCGCCCTCGGCGAGCCCGCAGCTGAAGCCCTGCCCCGCGACAATCTCGGTGAATGTCTGGGTGGTGCTCACCGCCTGGGGGCTGGCCCGGTCGGACTTGGAGCCGTCGCCAACCTGGCCGTGTTCGTTGCTGCCCCAGCACCAGGCCTTCCCTGCCGTGGTCAGGCCGCAGGAATGGAGTCCACCCGCGGCGATCCGGGAGAACTTGAGTCCGCCCGAGACGTCGATCGGTTCGGCTTGCTGCTCCTGTCCCCCGAAGCCCAACTGGCCGGAGAAGCCGTCCCCCCAGCAGAAGGCCTTGCCGTCAGCGGCCACCGCGCAGCTGTGGGAGCCGCCGGACGAAATCGCCACGAAACTCCGACCACCCTTGACCGCGACCGGCTTCTTCTGATCGGAGTGGGACCCGTTGCCCAACTGCCCCTCGCCGCCCTTGCCCCAGCACCAGACCTTGCCGCCCGCCAATCCGCAGGTGTGATTGCTGCCTGCCGAGATGGCCGTGAAGGAGAGATCGCCGAGGACGGCGACGGCGGTGGTACTGGGCTTCACCGACCCGTCGCCCAGCTGCCCGGCCTTGTTGTCACCCCAGCAGACCGCGCGCCCGCCCGCCAGCAGGCCACAGGCGTGGCCCCGTCCAACAGAAATCTCGGTCAGCCCGGCGGTGCCTTCCACGGCAGAGAGGGTCAGCTCGCCATTGCCCCAGCAGACTGCTCCCTGGGCAATCCCGCAGGAGGAGGCCCCACCCGCCACGACGGCCTTCCGGGGCAGCAGCGCGGAGGCGGTGGCCACGGGCGGCAGCC
>CALMOP010000241.1 GCA_937871775.1 uncultured Gemmatimonadota bacterium
CCAGGACAGCGGCAAGTTCACCGGAGCCCGCGGCGAGGGTGTTCCAGATGAGCACCATGGCGATGCATCGCGCCAGGCCCACAATCACCAACCCGTTGCGGTAGGCCGGAAGGTCGGGCAGCAGCACCCAGGCCAGAGCGAACATCACTACCGGACCGACGAGCCAATTCAGCACCAGCGAGGTTCCCAGCAGTCGGGGGTCACCGACGTAGTGGCCGATCGTCTCGTACCGGACCCTGGCCAGGACCGGGTACATCATCGCCAGCAGGCCCACCGCGATCGGGAAGGAAACCCCAGCCACCTGCAGCCGGTCGAGGGAAGGACCCAGGGTCGGCATGGTCCGACCAAGCACCAGTCCCGCGGCCATGGCCAGGAAGATCCAGAGTGGCAGCAGGCGATCGAGAAGGCCGAGACGCGTCGGCGATACCGTTGCCCGCGGATCCGGTGGGGTCATCCGTCGGACTCCCGCCGGGTTCCGAGTTCGCGCCGCATCAGCACCGCCGAACTGGGGCACACACTCCGGAACTCCGAGGTGCCCCGGATGGCCTCCGGCGCCTGGTCCCGCCCGATACGCTCATAGCCCCGATGGCTGAAGAAGGCCTCCGCGGTGGTGGTCAGCAGGAACAGCTGGCCCACCCCGGCGGCCCGGGCCAGGCGCTCGACCGCGAGCACCAGCTGGGACCCCAGACCACTCCGCCGTCGATCACCCCGCACCGCCAGCGAACGGAGCAGCCCGAGGTCACCGAGCGACTCCAGGCCCACCACGCCCTCGAGCCCCTGTCGATCCCGCAGCCCGAGCAGCGTCACGTGACTCCCAAGATCCGCGGTCGGCAGTCCGTTGGCCTCCAGCAGGACCAGGACCTCCGGTTGCTCATCGGGGCCAAGCGGCACCAGCATCACTGCCCACCTCCACAGCATTCGGGACCGCAGCAGGAGGCCGCGGCAGGCTTCGTGGCCCGCACGAACGCGCCCATCACCTTGCCGTCGATCTGTAGGGCGAACTCCTCGGCCTCGAGTCCGGCACTGGCGAGAAATTCCCGCGCCTCGGCCGCGTGATAGATACGGGTGGGCTCCACCGAGGCCTCGACGAAACCGGCCGCCGCCAGCTTGCCCAGGTACTCCGTGTCCTCGAGGGCTCCCGCCACGCACCCGGTCCACAGCCCGATACTCCGCCGCACCTCCGCGGGCAGCGGTCCCCGGGTGACCACATCCGACACCGCGAATCGTCCGCCGGGCCTGAGCACCCGGAATGCCTCGGCGAGCACCCGATCCTTGTCCGCGGAGAGATTGATCACGCAGTTGGAGATGAGGACATCGACCGAGGCGTCCGGCAACGGGATGGCCTCGATCTGGCCCTTGAGAAACTCGACGTTGACCGCCCCGGCCCGCCGCTGATTCTCCCGGGCCAGGGCCAGCATTTCGTCGGTCATATCGAGGCCGTACGCCTTGCCGGCCGGCCCCACCCGCCGAGCCGACAGCAGCACGTCGATGCCCCCGCCCGAGCCCAGGTCCAGCACCGTCTCCCCCTCACGCAGCTCGGCCAGCGCGGTCGGATTGCCGCATCCGAGGGAGGCCAGCAGCGCCTCGACCGGCAGGCCGTCGGTCTGCTCCGCGGCGTACAGGTCCCTGGTGATCGGGTCCGCGGAGCCGCAGCCGCTCCCCGTGCCGCAGCAGCCCGCCTTGGCGCCCTGGGCGGCCTGGAGGGCAGCCTGGCCGTAGCGCTCCCGCACGATCTGGGTCAGGTCCGTCATGTCTAACTCCATCAAAAAATGTTGATATGTTGTCGAAAAAAAACACCCGCTCAGCAGCACCGAGTCCGGGCTGCCCGAACCACCGAGGCTGACGACAGGGCCAGGATCCCCTCCTCCAAGCCCTCCAGCGCGCCGGGTACCAGCGAGTAGTGGACCCAACGCCCGTCGCGCCGATCCTGTACCACACCGGCCTCACGAAGAATCCGAAGGTGGAACGAGAGTCTGGACTGACCCGTTTCCAGCGCATCCGTCAATTCGCAAACACACCTCTCCCCGTCCCGGAGCAGCGCCACCAGGCACAGCCGGGTCTCATCCGACAGGGCATGGAACAACCCCGCCAGCGCGGGGAGTGTTACCGGGGCAGAAAGGCTGCGCATGGACCCAATGTATCAACTTTAGTTTATTTATCAAGGGTGGCCGATTGGCTGGCGGCCATCCAGCCACCACGATAATCTGAGAGCCGGACCTGGGGACTCCATGGTTTTCGGGGTGGCGCGGTCGCAATCCAGGAGACCTCCACGGGGTGCAAGCGGGCCCTTTCCGCCAGGCCCAGTCGAACTTGTGCCCAAGGTCCCAAAACTTTACATTGTAAGGCCTTAGTTCAGAAGTGTCAGCGTCCCACACCGAAGGAAAGCGTCCCCGTGGATAGCCAGACCCTGCAGAGCATCCAGCTCTTCGAGAAGTGCCGGCAGTTCACCAAGGCACGTGAGATCCAGGCGGCGGGCTTGTACCCCTATTTCAAGCCGATTTCCGACTCCGAGGATACCACCGTCGTCATCGAGGGTCGGAGGCGGATCATGCTGGGGTCCAACAACTACCTCGGCCTGACCCACCACCCCAAGGTGCTTGAGGCCGCCGGGCGGGCGTTGAGCCGTTACGGCTCGGGGTGCACCGGCAGTCGCTTCCTGAACGGGACCCTGGATCTGCACGGCCAGCTTGAAAGTGCCCTGGCCGAGTTTCTGGGCAAGGAGGACTGCCTGATCTTTTCCACCGGGTACCAGGCCAACCTGGGGCTGATCTCGGGCCTGATCGGTCGGGGAGAGCTGGTCTACCTGGACAAGCTGGATCATGCGTCGATCGTCGATGGCGCCAAGATGTCCTACGGCGACACCCTGCGGTTCCAGCACGGTGATCTGGCCGGCCTCGATCGCATGATCGAGCGGACCCGGAACACCCGCGGCGCCATGATCGTGGTGGACGGGGTGTACTCGATGGAAGGGGACATCGCCAACGTGCCGGAACTGGTCCGGATCGCGCGCCGGCACGGGGTCGCGCTGGCGTTGGACGATGCCCACTCCCTGGGCGTGCTCGGCCCCAACGGGGACGGCACCGCGGCTCACTTCGGCATGACCGACGAGGTCGACCTGATTGCCGGGACCTTCTCGAAGTCGCTGGCGTCCATCGGCGGTTTCGTGGCTGGCTCGGAAAACGTGATCCACTTCCTGAAACACCACAGCCGACCGCTGATCTTTACCGCGTCCCTGCCGCCGGCCAACACGGCCGGCGTGCTGGCCGCGCTGGAGGTGCTCCGCAGCGAGCCGCAGCGGCGTGAGGCCCTGTGGGCCAACACCCGCCGGCTGCAGAAGGGTCTCAGAGACCTGGGCTACAACATCGGCGAAACCGACACCCCGATCGTCCCGGTGCTGATCGGTCCGATGGACACCACCCTGGTCTTCTGGCACAAGCTGTTCAACGCGGGCGTGTTCACCAATCCGGTGATGCCCCCAGCGGTGCCCCCGTCCCAGTGCCGGCTCCGCACCAGCGTCATGGCGACCCACAGCTTCGACCAGCTCGACTTCTGCTTGGAGCAGTTCGCCGGGATCGGCAAGGGCCTGGGGGTCATCTGACCGACGGGTTGGCCATCCGCCCGGTTCGTGGGGCGGCGGACCTGAGTCGATTCATCACCCTGCCCTACCAGCTGCACGCGCGGGACCCGTACTGGGTCCCGCCGTTGCGTATGGACGTGCATAAGCTGCTGGACCGCGCCAAGAACCCGTTCTTCGAGCACGCCGAGGCGGAATACTTCCTCGCCGAACGTCAGGGCGCAGTGGTGGGCCGCATCGCCGCCATCACCAACCGGCTGCACAACGAATTCCATCACGACCGGGTTGGCTTCTTCGGCTTCTTCGAGTCGATCTACGACCACGTTGTCGCGGACGCCCTCTTCGATACCGCCCGGGATTGGCTCCGGACCCGGGGCCACGACGTAATGCGGGGCCCGGCCTCCTTCTCCACCAACGACGAATGCGGGCTGCTCATCGAGGGCTACGAGACGCCGCCAACCCTGATGATGCCCCACAACCCGCCGTACTACCAGCGGCTGCTCAATGCTGCGGGATTCGCCAAAGCCAAGGACCTGCTGGTCTATCGGGGCGGCTACGAGGGGTACTATCTCCCGGTCCCGGAGCGACTGGTGCGCGGCACCGAGCTGCTCCGAAAACGACTGGGCCTGACCCTGCGCCCGCTCAACATGGGAGACTTCCCCGCCGAGGTGGAGCGGATCAAGGACCTGTACAACCGTTGCTGGGAGAAGAACTGGGGCTTCATCCCCATGACGGACCGGGAGATCGATTACCTGGCAGAACAGTTCAAGCCGGTGGTCATACCCGACCTGGTGCCGTTCGTGGAGCGCAACGGAGAGATCATCGGCTTCGGGCTGGCCCTGCCGGACCTGAACCAGGTGTTCCGGCGGCACCGCTCCGGCCGCCTGACGCCGGCCATGCTGGTGGACCTGCTCCTGTCTCTCAAGCTGGAGCGGGTCCGCCGGGCCAGAATCCTGCTGCTCGGCGTGTTACCGGAATACCGTGGCAAGGGTCTTGATGCGGTCCTCTACCACTGGATCTGGACCAAGGCCGCCGAGCACGGCATCTACTGGGGCGAGGCCGGCTGGATTCTCGAGGACAACCCCGCGATCAGGGCCGGCCTCGAGAAGATGGAATTCACCGTCTACAAGACCTACCGTCTGTACGACCGGGCGTTATGAAGGCGCTGGTGACCGGCGCGACGGGGTTCGTGGGAAGCCATCTCGTGGAAGCCCTGGTCGAAGCCGGAATGACAGTCACCGCCCTGGTCCGTTCTCCTCTCAAGGCCGCCCGACTCCAGCAGCTTGGGGTGCGCCGGGTTGCCGGTGACCTCGACGACCACGCCGCGCTCGCCGAGGCAACCCGTGAGGCCGAGGTGGTCTTCCACGTGGCCGGCCTGGTCTCCGCCCGGAACGAAGCCGAGTTCCTGCACGGCAACCGGGATGGGGTCCGACATCTGCTGCAGGCAGCCCGCCAGGCCTCTGGTCGGCCGCGATTCGTGCTGGTGTCCAGCATGGCCGCCGGGGGACCGGCCAGCCGCGGCCGGCCGTTGACCGGACCCGAACCCCCCCAGCCGGTGACCGCCTACGGGCGGAGCAAGCTGGCCGGCGAGGACGTGGTCAGGGCAGCGGCGCTTCCCTGGACCATTGTCCGCCCCCCCATGGTCTATGGCCCGGGCGATACCGAGGTGCTGAAGCTGTTCCGGGTCGTGCGGACCGGATTCGCCCCCCTGTTCGGTGACGGTACCCAGGAACTCACGGCAGTCTTTGGGCCGGACCTCGCAGCCGGGCTGCTGAGCGTCGCCCGCAGCGAGGCGACGATCGGCCGAACCTACTATGCCTGCCATCCCGAGATCGTGACCAGTCGAGCCCTGGTCCACCTGGTGGCCGACGCGCTCCGCAGCACCGGCGTATCCCGTCTCGGCCGGGTTCGTACGGTGGGGCTGCCGGGGTGGCTGGGGCGGAGCCTTCTGGCGGTGACGGAATCGGCGGCTCGCCTCTCAGGCGGCACGACCATTCTCACCCGGGACAAGGCGAACGAGTTCTTCCAGCCGGCGTGGACCGGGGACCCGGAGCCGCTGTTCCTCGATGCCGGCTGGCGCGCCGCCCATGATCTGCGGGCGGGCCTAGCAATCACCGCTCGCTGGTACGGTGATCAGGGCTGGCTGTGACGCGCCAGCCGTCGCTGCGCACCGTGGAGTGGCTGCTCCTGGCGTACCTGGCCGGCTCGACCCTGTTCGGGCTGGCACGACTGCCGGGGTACCCGGTGGTGGGCTGGGTGCTGCTGGCGAACCTGCTCATGGCAGGGCTGGTCGCGCTGCTTGCCACCGCCACGCTGGGCCCTGTCGGATCGGCCCTGCGGGAGATCGCGCCGCTGTTGCTGCTCGGCGCGCTGTATCCGGCCATCGACCTGTTGAATCACTTCGGGGCCGTCCCGGTCCAGGACCCTCAGGTGCGCCACTGGGAAGTGGCGCTGTTCGGGTCCGAGATCAGCCGCACCTGGTGGCAGGCGGCTGGCAGCCCCGGTTGGTCCTTCGTGTTTCACGCCGCCTATCTGGCCTACTATCCCATCGTGGCATTTCCGCCGCTGTACTTTCTCTCCGTGGGCGACCGCCCTGCCGCCCGACGCACCGTCCTGTGGCTGATCTCCGCCTTCCTGCTGTGCTACGGGGTCTTTCTGGTCTTCCCGGTCGCCGGACCGTACTACGAGTTCCCCCGGCCCGCGGACTGGTTCCTTGCCAACCCCGCCGCGCGGCTGGTCTACGGCACCCTGTCGGGTGGCAGCGCCTACGGGGCCGCCTTCCCGTCCTCCCATGTCGCGGCAACCCTGGTCGCCGTGGCGGCGGCGGCCCGGGGAGCGCCCCGGCTTGGGTGGCTGCTGCTGGGACCCGCGCTGCTGCTGACGATCGGGGTGGTGTACTGCCAGATGCACTATGGGGTCGATGTCCTGGCTGGGATCGCGGCCGCGGGCCTGGTGGTCGGCGGCTGGCTCTGGCGGGAACGGTGGTCCGAGGCAACCAGCTGAAAGCTCGCGTCGCGCCCCCGGACCAGCCGAGGGCGCGACGCAGGTGCTGCAGAACCCAGTAGTGCTACTTGACGATGATTTTGCCGTGCATCCCGAAGGGAAGGTGCGGGGTGCAGTAGACCTTGTACTCGCCCGCCGGAGCGCCTGCAAAAGAGATCTCGTAGCTCTCGTCAATGCCGACCTTCATCGGGCCGGTCAGTGGCCCCATGGTCTCAACCATGGCCTTGTTGAGCACATCCGCACCACCGGCCGGCATGCTGTCGGTCCAGAACGCCACGTTGTGCGGAGGTCCGCTCTTCACCACGAACTTCACCACGTCGCCAGCGGCGATGGTGATTTCGGCAGGGCTGAAGCTCCCGGCCTTGCCATCGAAGTTCATGTCGATTTCGTGCGACGCACCAGTCGCCCCTGCGGGCGCCGCGGCGGCCTGCTCGGCCGGCTTCTGCTCATCTCCACCCTTGCCGCAGGCCGCCAGGGCCAGGGCCAGACCAGCCACCATCGTCATCGCGCGCATCAGGGACCGCCTCCACTCACAGAAAAGGGAACAGGCCTTGTGAAAAGGTTCACAAACATATAACCCTCGACCTGAAAGTGGGAGAGGGTCGAAATCCGTGTAGATTCTTCCGGTGCCCACCCCAACGCCACCGCCGTGCACCACACTGGGGCCCCAGTGCCGGGAACTCCAAGTCCAGCTCCGCATCGCCACCCTGAGCGGCGAGGGCGGCTCCGCCGACCATGAGGCCACCTGGCTCCTGGGACATACCGAGCGCATCAGTTTCGGGGCCCTGGGACGCCGGGGTCAGGATCTGCTGGTCGACGCGGTCCTTCACGTCCGCTGCCGCCACCTGAAGCCCGGCCCCGGCCCCGGGGAGGCGCGTTGCGCCTCCCTGGGCCACACCGGGTCCATGCCACCGCCCACCCGGGGGAGAGCCCAGCCGCGCCAGATCGATCAGGAGCGGTTCCGCGTGGTCGCCGGCCATCAGGTGACCGACCTTGAACTCAGACCGCCCCCGCGTTCCCTCCCGGTGGTGGACGATCCCCTCGATGGGATCAATCCCTGCTCCATTGCGCCCTGCGCCACCGCGGACCATCGCCGGGGATCGGCCTGCTGCCGGGACCTTCAGATCGAGATCATGTGTTCCAGGGAGGACCATACCCTCGAGGCGCTGGTGCGTTCCCGGCTTTCGCCGTATCTCTGCAAGGTCTCCCGCGAGAGCGGCGATGCGCTCGAAGCGGAAATGATCTCCGCCTGTGGCTACCTTGACCAGGACGGTCTCAACTGTACCCTGCATGGCCGGCTCAGGCCGGACGGCCGGCCTGCGAAGCCGGATCTCTGCACCGAGTGGCCGGATGACGGCAAGGGACTTCATCCCGGGTGCATTTTCTACTCACCGCCCCTCAAAGGGGGCGGATCGAGACAGTGACACCGCAGTGTCGCGGCATTACTGTGCAAGGAGCGACGGCTCAGCCGTCGTAAGGCTGATAATCCGCCACTAGTCCCAGTCCCGACTCGTTGCCCCGCCTTCCGGGGAGTCCTCATGGGCGATGAACTCGAAGAACTCTACCGGACGACCTACGCCACGGTGGTCCGGTTCCTCTACCGCAAGGTGTGGGACGCGGATCGTGCCCATGATCTGGCCCAGGAAGTGTTCATTCGAGCGATGACCCATCGGCCCGAAAAGCCCCGGGCGTGGCTGTTCGCGGTGGCCGCGAACCTGGCCCGCGACGAGGCCCGGGCGGCGGTGCGGCGGCGGCGGCACCTGACCCTCCTCAAGGAGGACCCGATCATCATGCCGGCGGCGCCGATGCCCGCCGACCAGGCCGTCGAGGAAAACGAACGCCAGGCCCGCGTCGACGAGGCACTGGCCATTCTGACCAAACGCGATCGGGAAGTCCTTCTCCTCTGGGATGCCGGCCTGAGCTATCCGGAGATCGCCCAGCAGACCGGCCTGGCGGTGGGTGCGGTGGGAACCACGCTGGCCCGGGCCCGCAAGCGGCTGGTGGATGCCTATGACCGAGTGGAAGTCGAGCACCGTGCGGCACATTCCTGAAGACGAACTGCATGCCTATCTCGACCAGGCGTTGAGCCGGTCGCAGTGTGTCGAGATCGAGCGCCACCTGGCGCGATGTCCGCGTTGCCAGACGGGCCGCGACCAGATCGCCAGCCTGCGTGACCGGACCACCGATCTTCTGGCCCGCATCGGGCCACCCCCCATCATCACACCCGCGTTCCAGGTCCTGCACGCCCGCAGCGCGGCCCGGCGTGACCGGCGAGTCCGGCGCTGGGCCGCTGGAGCCTGGGCGGCGAGCCTGCTGTTCGCAGGCTTTCTCGGCTGGCGGGCGGACCGACTCCGCCACCCTCGGGTCAACGCCACACCCGAGATCACCATCGCCACTGCCCCGCCCGTCGCCACCCCGCTTCCGCTGCAGGTTGGCGCGCCGACCGCGCCATGGTTGCACCAACGTCCCACACCCGCAGCCGAAACCCGGCGGCTGGTCCAGGTCCAGCGGCCACGCCGGACCGGCGAGACCACCGTGCGCTTTGCCAGCGCCACCGAGGTTGCACCGACCTCCTACGACGACCTCGAGGAGTCGATGCCGCCGGGGGTCGCCCTCGAGGGCGATCTCTCCTCACAGCCCGTTGGGGCCGATCCGGGGCTGCGGGGCCTGTGGCGCACCATTGCTCCTGATAGCGGCGTGAGACCCGCCGCGGTGGACATTCCGCTGGTGCCGGGACTGCCGGTGATCCAGATGCGGATCCAGCCCGGGCAGGGTGTCGGGGACGTGACCGCCGTCGATCAGGTGCTCGAGACCGGGGACCTGATCCGGACCCTCGCGGGTCCGGTGTCCCGGGTGGAGCCGCTGCTCGACCACGACCCTGCCGCGGGTCCGCTCGATCCCCCGGAGCGCGCGGCGGCGCGGACCACGGTCACCATCCAGCAGGGAGACCGGATGGTCGCGGTGACCGGGCCTTCCCAGGCGCTGGGCTCGCTGCTGTCCAGGGTCACCGCCAAGCGCCGGCGCTACTGACCGGGCCCGGAAACACCACGACCCTCCGGAGAACCTCCGGAGGGTCGTTTCATTCCCCCACGGCGGTCAGCGGGGATGGTGCCGGCGCTCGAGCGCGGCGGGGGCCACATAGTCCGCGTCCCCCTCCTCATGCTCGAACGTGCCGGTGACGTCCGGCAGGCCGTGGCCCCGCTCCCGATCCAGGGTGATCTCCGCCAGTCGCGGTGACACCATGGGGAAGGTCCGGGCGAACCAGCCGTAGCTGAACAGAAACAGGCCCAGGAATGCCAGGGTGGGCCCGAGCTCGGGCAGACCAAACGTCGGCCCGGGCAGTTTGGTGACCGAGGGCAGTACCAGGAGGTAGCGCTCCAGCCAGAGCGCCGCAAGGCTGATGGCGGCGACCAGTCCCAGGGTGAACGGGGTCTTCTTGGGGAGCACGCCGAGCAGGCCGATGAAAGGGATGACGAACATCCCGA
>CALMOP010000242.1 GCA_937871775.1 uncultured Gemmatimonadota bacterium
CCCGAGCGTCTCCAGCAGCTTCGAGGCGCTCCGCCGGGGTGCCTGGGACTACCTCCCCAAACCCTTTTCCGCCACCCACCTCCAGGTCCTGATCGGGCGAGCCTCCCACGCGGTGATGGTCGGACGGGAAACCCGAGAACTCAAGCTGCAGCTGGCCAAGCAGGGGGGACACAGCGACAAGGTGGCCCTCATCGGCATCTCGCCCCTGTTCCGCAAGGCGGTGGAACTGGCGCGCAAGGTCGCGGCCACCGACGCGTCGGTGTTCATCAGCGGCGAGAGTGGCACCGGCAAGGAAGTCATTGCCCAGTTCATTCATCAACACAGCCGGCGCAGCGAGCGCGCCCTGGTCCCGATCAATTGTGCGGCCCTGCCGGAACCGCTGCTGGAATCCGAGATGTTCGGCCACCGCAAGGGTGCCTTTACCGGGGCCGATCGCGACAAGCCCGGGTTGCTGGAGACCGCCAGTGGGGGGACCCTCTTTCTCGATGAACTCACCGAGATGTCGCTCCCGCTCCAGGCCAAGTTCCTGCGAGTACTGCAGGATGGGGTGGTCCGGCGGGTCGGCAGCGAGCAGCAGGACGCGGTGGTCGACGTACGCTACATCGCCGCGACCAACCGGGATCCCCAGGAAGCGGTGGACCAGGGTATCCTCAGGGGTGACCTCTTCTATCGGCTGCGGGTGGTGCCGATCAAGCTCCCGCCGCTTCGCAAGCGGCTCGAGGACATCCCACTGCTCGCCAACCATTTCCTGACCCACTACTGGCACCGTCACCGTCAGACGGGGGATCGCATACCCCGCTTCTCCGAGGCCAGCGTCGGGTTTCTGCGCTCCCGGCCCTGGCGGGGCAATGTGCGCGAGCTCCAGAACGTCATCGAGCACGTGGTGGTTCTCGCCGAGCCGGATCAGGTGATCCAGCCCAATGACATCCCGACCTATGAAGACGCCGTGGACCCGCCGGTCGACAATCCATTGAGCGCGCCCGTGCTGGATGAGGCATACCATGTCGCCAAGGACCGGGTGGTAGCCCACTTCGAGAAGGAGTACCTGGCCCGGCTGGTGGGGCGGGCCGGCGGCAACATGTCGAAGGCGGCCCGTCTGGCCAATATCGACCGCACCACGTTGTACCGGCTCATGGACAAGCACAGCTTCCAGCGGGAACAGCTCCCCGGGTCGGTGGAGTGACCGATACGGCCGCGCCGGTGTCCCCGGAGTCGGCTCCGCTCCCGGATATCCCGCCAGGTCTCTGGGGGGTGCTGGACGCGGCGCTGGCGGCGGTGGATGCCGACTGGTACGAGGTGGCCGAGGACGCCCCGGCCCAGCAGGAGGTACGGGCTCAACTGGGCGCCATGCGGATCGCCCTGGAGCGCACCGCCACCGGCGCATGGGATCCGGGAAGCATCCCGCGCACCATTCTGGGTCGGCGCCTGCTCGATCTGGTCCGGCGCGAGGTGATCCGCCTGGCGGGCCGGCTTTCGCCGCCTCCGGGATCGGTACCGTTGCTGGCCCTGCTGGAGGCCATCGAGCGGCTGCATCGCGCGCTGGAACCGGACTGGGCCCAGCACTTCGCCGACCGACTCTCAGGCCCCGATGGCATGGATCTGGTGGTCGAGGTGGCGCACGATCTGCGTTCTCCCCTGACCTCCATCCTGTTTCTGGCGGAAACCCTCCAGCGGGGCCGCAGTGGCCCCATCAATGCGGTGCAGGAGCGTCAGCTGGGGTTGATCTGGTCGGCGGCCTTCGGGTTGTCGTCACTGGCCAGCGACGTGATCGAGCTGGCCCGGGGTGGCGACCGCCTGGTTGACGTGGATCCGCTGCCGTTTTCGGTGGCGGACATCCTGGAATCGGTCCGGGACATCGTGCAACCCATCGCGGAAGAGAAAGAGCTGCAGGTCCGGCTGCATACCCCAACCGCAGACTATCGGATCGGGCATCCGGTCGCACTGTCTCGGGTGTTGTTGAACCTCACCACCAATGCCCTGAAGTTCACCTCGGAAGGGTTCGTCGAAGTCCGGGCCGAGCAGGACGACGGCACTCGAATCCGGTTTTCGGTTCGGGATACCGGACGGGGCATCCCGCCCCAGGCGATCCTCACGCTCTTCGAGCCATTCCGGCGGCGCCAGACCCAAGGGGAATACGCCTTCTCCGGCGCCGGCCTGGGATTGTCCATTTGTCGCAAGCTGGTGGAAGCGATGCACTCGACGCTCGAAGTGGACACCAGCCCGGATCACGGCACCCGGTTCCATTTTCTGCTGGAGCTGCCGCTGGCCACCTAGGCAAGCCTTGCGCAAGTCCGGGTTCCGAACCTGGGGCTCGACCGAGGGGTCCCTCCGGCGACCGAGTGCGTCAGGAGGCGTCAGCGCGACTCGACACGAGGAAGTCCTTCAGGGGCGCCTGACTCTGCTTGCGGGCCGGTGGCGTCGTGATGGCTGGCTGAGCACGCGCCCTCCGGGACTCCCTCGGCCTCGCCCCCCGCGACGTCCTGCTGAGCTTCCCCAGCCCCATGTAGTGTTTTAGGCCACTTGTGCCTGACTGCCCCCGGCACGTCAGACTACCGCAAGTGATTTTCCCATATAGATTTCTGACGCAGTCCCGCGCTGACGGGACCGGCTCTCAGCCTCACTGCCAACTCCCACCCGGTGGATTGGCGGCCGTTCCGCCCCGGGCTGGCCCAGAATGGGCCGCTCCGAGGATGGGAATCGATGAGAGCGCGGCCCGTTGCCAGCGCAGCGTCCGCGGCGGCCGAGTGGCCACCGCCCTCAGAGCAGCGGTCCGCCTCCGAGCCTCACTCGCGCGACTTCCCGGCACCGGGTCCGGGCAGGTCGGCGAGCGGCTCGGCGCCCGACCGCGGAGAATATCCATACCTGTGAGCACACCACCCCCCCTGCGTCACCTGCGCTCGGGCGAGCCCCCAGTGCATGCCCCCAACGCCGCCCTCCTGATCGACTTCGACAACGTCACGCTGGGCATCCGCTCCGACCTTGCCAAGGAGCTGAAGCACCTGCTGAACAGCGCCATCATCAAGGGCAAGGTGGCGGTGTCCCGGGCCTATGCCGACTGGCGTCGCTATCCGCAGTACATCGTGCCACTGTCCGAGTCCTCGATCGATCTGATCTTCGCGCCCGCGTTCGGCACCAACAAGAAGAACGCCACCGACATCCGGCTCGCGATCGACGCGATGGAACTGGTGTTCACGCGCCCCGAAATCGGCACCCTGATCCTGCTGTCCGGTGACAGTGATTTCTCGACCCTGGTCATCAAGCTCAAGGAATACGGGAAGTACGTGATCGGCGTCGGGATCCGGGAGTCGGCCAGCGACCTGCTGATCCAGAACTGTGATGAGTACTACTCCTACAGCGACCTTGTCGGCCTCACCAAGGAGGCGGAGGTCCCGTCCACCCAGAAGGACCCGTGGACCCTGGTGCAGGAAGCCGTCGCCCAGATGGTCCGGGAGCGGGACGTCATGCGCTCCGATCGGCTGAAGCAGGTCATGCAGCAGATCGACCCCAACTTCGACGAGAAAAACGCCGGCTTCAGCCGGTTCAGCAAGTTCGTCCTCGAGGCCAGTCATCGGAGTCTGCTGACCCTGACCAAGATGGAGAACGGGCAGTACGAGGTCGGGCCAAGCACGGCACCCGCGACCGCGACCGCGGCCGCCGCGACACCGGCCCGGGGAGGCCGGGGAGTCGCTGCTCCGGCGGAGGATGCGCCGCGGGAGGGGCGGGCCCGACGGGGGCGGGGCCGCGGTCGTGGTCGTGGCCTCCGGGAAGGTCGGGAGGCTGAGGAGGGTCCCGCCCCGGCGGCGGAGAGCCGCCCCGCTCGGGGTCGGGGTCGCGATGGCCGTGACCGGCCGGCGGAGGCGCTGACGCTGGCCCGGGCCTTCGAGCTGATGCGGAGCGCACTCACCGAGCTGCCCAGACCGGCGGCGCTGGAACCGTTGCGCAACCGCATGGCCGCTCTTCACGGGCGGGAGGATCCGATGCTGGAGGCCAGCCGGTTCCCGCGGTTGCTGCGTCAGGCCCACGACGCCGAGGTGGCGGACGTACGGAAGATCGGAGAGGACGAGTATGAGGTGATGGGACGGGGTCTTGAGCCGGCGCCCCCTAAGGCACCGCCGGCGGCAATGGTGATGGTTGGCGGCACCCTGACCATGGTGGAGGCCGCAGCCCCCACGCAGGAGGCGGCGCCGATCCGGGGAGGGATCAGGTTCCGCCGCGGCGCCCGGGTGGGCACCGCCTCGCAGGTGATTCCGATGATCGGGGTGGTACAACTCGACGACGAATCCCGGGAGCCCGCCCGAAAGACCAGAACCTCGCGCAAGAAGGCTGACAGGTCCGAGGAGCCGGTGGAGGTGAAGCCTGCGCCCAGAAAGAAACGGGCTGCCGCTCCCCGCAGCCGCAAAAAGGCGGACCCGTGAGCCCGCCGCGACGGGCAGCATTGCTGCCCGTCGCCTTGTTCGAGCAGGACGTGGTCACCGTCGCCCGGGCCCTCCTGGGTCGAGTGCTGGAGACCCGGGTGCGCGGTGCCGCCGCCGCCGGACGCATTGTCGAAGTGGAAGCCTACCTCGGGGTCGGGGACCCGGCCTCCCACGCGTTCCAATACCGTCGCCACCGTCAGAACGAGGCCCTCTACGGCTCGCCGGGGACCTGGTATGTCTACCGGAGCTACGGCATGCACTGGTGCGCCAACCTGGTGACCGGTCCACCGGGGCAGGGAGCCGCGGTGCTGCTTCGGGCGCTGGAACCGTTGGAGGGCCTCACCGCCATGTGCCGCCGCCGAGGTCGCGCGGCGGCCCGTGAACTCTGTGCCGGACCGGGGCGGCTTGCCGAGGCGCTGGCCATCGACCGCGCCCTGGACGGTCAGCCGATGCGCCGATCCCGCGCGGTGATCCGGGCTGGTGCGAGGGCGCTTGATCCGGCGGAGATCGACGTCACGCCCCGCATCGGCATCACTCGCGCCGCGGATTGGCCCCTCCGATTCACCGTGCGGATGTCCCCCTGGCTTTCCCGAGGGAGGTAAAACGAAACGCGGGCGGGTCCCGGAGGATCCGCCCGCGCCCGACCCGGAAGCCCGGACCGCTAATCCTTGACGTATTCCTCGGAACGGGCCGAACCGAGTCCGAATCGCAATCCCGCCGTGAGAGTGTAGATCGGTCCCTCGAAGACCCGACCCACGGCCACGGTGCGGAGGGAGTCGTAGGCGGGGGGGAGCAAGTCGTAAATCGTCTTGTTGGTGGCCGACGAAAAGATCTGGGCCTGACCGAACAGGCTGAAACGATCGACCTTGAATTGCACTCCCGCGAGCAGACTTCCAGCGCCATAGTTGGCGACCCGGTTGGCCCAGTCCTCGACCGTAATGATCTGGGGCGCGCTCGCGAACGCGCCGACCGGCTGGGGATTCACGACCTGGATGAACGCCGCCCCGACTCCGAAATACGGTTGCACGATGCTGCGTACCGGCATGGCGATCAGCATCGCGTTGTAGATACGGATGTCATTGAAGGTGACCCGGCGGACGAAGGTCGGTCCCGGAGCCAGGACGTCGGAGTAACTCCCGGTCTCGTCGGAGCCGATCCCTTCCACCACCTGAAAGAGCAGGCCGACCTGGTTGAGGTTGATGAAGACATGGCCGCCCGCGGCCGGGATGGCGCCCCGAGTTTGGGTCTGGGTCTCAAAGATGAGCATGCCGCCTTGGGGGCCGATATACCACTGGTTGTCGAGTACCGGGGCCTTCTTCTGTGCCGCCACCGGATGGGGTGCAAGCGCGAGGAAGAGGGCAGGCAGGACCAAGGCAGCGGGACGTAGGAACGAGCGCATCAGACGACCTCCAGGGAAACCAGCTGCTCGGGCACGGAACCGGATCGAACCACACATCCGGCAAGAACGCCACCACCTCACCGGATGAACCTGGATCGGCCTGGTTCGAGTATCTTGGCAGTTCTTAACTTATTTGCCATTAACAACTTACAGTCGCCCAGCGGGGTCCACGGGCCGGGCCCGCCAGGCGCACGGTCCATTGGGACGCCCTCAAGATAGGAAAGTGGCGGGAAAAAAGCGAGGGGTTTTGCGCTGTGCGTGGGAGCCCCTATCGCCTTCCGACATCTGGACTTGGGGCGTGACTCTCAGAAACCACTTGAGGTTGTCAGGTCAGGCCGAGCTTGCGGCCGACCCTCCGGATAGCGTCGAGGGCCTGGTCGAGATCCTCCCGGGAGTGTGCCGCGGAGATCTGGCAGCGAATCCGGGCTTGGCCCTGAGGGACCACCGGGTAACCGAATCCGGTGACGAAGACACCTTCGCGCAGCAGTTCGCGACTCAGGGCGATCGCCTGGGCCGTCTCGCCGACGATGACGGGAATGATGGGTGTCTCGCCGGGCAGCGGGCGGAAGCCCGAGGCCAGGAGCTGTTCCCGGAAATAGGCCGCGTTGGCGCGCAGCCGTTGGACCAGCTCAGGATGGGCCTCGAGATACTGGATGCTCGCCAGCGAACTGGCGGCCACCGTGGGGGGGAGGGCGTTGGAAAAGAGTTGCGGTCGGGCCCGCTGGGTCAGGTAATCACAGGTGGCCGCCGAACCGGCGACGAAGCCGCCGGCGGCGCCACCCAGCGCCTTGCCCAGGGTGGAGGTGATGATGTCAACCTGGCCCACCATGCCAAAATGCTCCGCGGTGCCGCGACCGGTTGGACCCAGGACCCCGGTCGCGTGGGAGTCGTCCACCACCAGGACCGCCTGGTGCTTGCGACACAGGGCGGCCAGATCGGGAAGCGGGGCGATGGCCCCCTCCATCGAGAACACCCCGTCGGTGATCACCATCCGCACCCGCCGGTCCCGGGCGCCGGCCAGCCTGGTGTCGAGATCCTGCAGGTCGGCGTGGCGGTACACCGCGGTCTGGCAGCGGGTGATCACCTTGGCCAGCCGAATGCCGTCGATGATCGATGCATGATTCAGCTGGTCGCTGATGACGATGTCCTCCTCGCCCAGCAGGGTGGCGGGCAGGGCCTCGTTGGCGTTCCAGCAGCTGACGAAACTCAGACTGGCGTCGGTGCCGACCAGCCTGGCGCAGGCCGCCTCCAGCATCCGATGCACGGTGAAGGTGCCGCAGATGAAGCGGACCGAGGCGGTCCCCGCGCCGAACCGGTCCAGGGCCTGGTGCCCCGCCTGCACCACCTCCGGGACCTGACACAGGCCCAGGTAGTTGTTGGAGGACAGCACCACCACCTCGCCGTGTCCTTCCATGCGCACCCGGGGGCCCTGGGGACTGTCGACATACAGCAGCTCCTTGTACACCCCGTCCCGTCGGAAGCCGTCCAGCTCCGCGCGCAGCCGCTGCTCGAACCCGTCCCTCATGCGCCGATCTCCAGGATGACCTTCCCGGCCCCCCCGTTCCTGATGACCTGGACCGCCTCTCCCATCTGCTCCATGTGGAAGCGATGGGTGATGACCGGGCGGGGATCGAACTGTCCGGCGCGCAGCAGCCGGAACAGCTGGTGCCAGGTGCCGTACATGCGGCGGCCCGTCACCCCGTAGAGCGTCAGGCCCTTGAAGATGATGTCCCGGGCGAACTCGACCCGAGTGGCCTGGCTGGGAGTGCCGAGGAAATTGATGCGGCCCCCGAGCCGAGCTGCGGCGAATGCGGTCTCGTGCCCGGCCGGATGGCCGCTCATCTCGCAGACCAGGTCGGCGCCGTTCCCTCCCGTCAACTCGCGACACCGGGTGGCGACGTCGTCCGTGGCCGGGTTGAGGGAGACGCCGGCTCCCATGCTCCGCGCCAGCGCCAGCCGGGTGGGATTCATGTCGCTCGCAATGACCAGGGAGGCGCCGGCCGCCCGGGCAACGCCCACGGCGAAGCACCCGATCGGACCGCAGCCCAGAACCAGCACCGCACTACCCGGGACGTTGCCGCCCTCGAGGACGGTATGGACCGCGTTGCCGGCCGGGTCCATGATGGCCCCGATCTCGGTCGGGAGGCCGTCCAGCTTCATCACGTTCGACGCCGGCATCGCGATGTATTCAGCGAACGCTCCGTCGCGGTCGACGCCGATGATCCTGGTGCGCTGACAGACGTGGGCGTCTCCGGTGCGGCAGGGCAAGCAGTGTCCGCACACGATATGCCCTTCCGCGGTCACCTGATCACCGACCTGGAGCAGCCCATCCGCGCGGGCTTCCCCTCCCACCTCGACGATGGTCCCGGCGAATTCGTGGCCAATGGTCAACGGCGGCCGCAGCCGGCCGGCGGCCCAGGCGTCCCACTCCCAGATGTGCAGGTCGGTGCCACAGACCCCGGCGTGCTGGACCCGGATCAGCACGTCACTGGGCCCGCACGGGGGGATGGGCACCTCCCGCACTTCCATGCCGGGGCCGGGAGCAACCTTGACGAGAGCGCGCATGGATATGAGCTGGGACTGGCGAAGGAGGAAGGGTCCGGGGCAACGAACCGCCAGCGAATGGGCCAGGGCCCGCAGTGGCTGAACCGGGGTGGAAGGTAACGTGCGCGTCGCGGGCTGGGCAGGCCCTTGGGCCGGTCCTAGCGCGGCAGGTCACGCCACCGGGTCGCAAGGTGGTCAGCGAACGCGGACGGGTGGGTCAGCGGAGCGGCATGGCCAGCTTCCGGAATGGTGTCCCGCGAAGCTCCGGGAAGGCAGCCGCCCAGGCCGTCCAGGATCCGCTGAAACCGCGCCGGAGTCACGGCGCCCTGTACCAGGGCTACCGGCACGGGGATCCGGGCCAGGGTGGTGCAGGACATGACCGGCTCCGATGGGTCGGTGAGGTAGATGGTCTGGGCATTCTCTTCCATCCCCTGCCGATCCGCCGGAGCGGCCCGATCCCAGGCGCCGTCGCCATCGCGGCGCTCCACCAGGGCGCGGGCCGCCGGGATGGGGCGCTCCGGCGACGCGGACTGCCGGGCTGCCGCCCAGGCCTCCCGGTGCTGGCGGGCCCACTGCTGCCGCAGGACCGGGTCCTGCACCAGTGAGTCGAGCGGCGGCTCCACCAGCACCAGGCCGCGGATGGCCTGGGGCTCCCGCAACGCGGCCAGCAGGCTGATGGTGGCGCCGGCATCCTGGCCAACCAGGATCGGTCGCTCCAGGCGGAGCGCGCGAATCAGCGCCAGCAGATCGCTGGCCTCTGCCGCGACCCCATAGGGCGGGTCGTCCGGGCGCCACGGGTTGGGCCAGGCGTAGCGCCGGCTGTAGGCGATGGCGTGGGTCGAATCGGTCAGGACGGCGATGGTGCCGGACCAGGAGCGGTAGTCAGCGAGGGTGCCGTGCACGAACACTACCGCTGGACCGTGTCCCTGCTCCCGGTAGGCGAACCGGTAGCCGTTGGCCAGAATGGCGCCGACCTCCGTCGACTGAGCGGTGAGCAGGGTGGGGAGGCCCACCGCCAGGGCGCAACCAAGCCCGAGCCGGCTCCCCAGGCGGCTACAGGATGGCACGGGTGAGGCCCCCGTCGACACTCAGCACTGTCCCGGTGATGTATCGCGCCGGATCCGACGCCAGGAAGGCCGCGGCCGCCGCGAATTCGGCGGGGGTTCCGATCCGTCCCGCCGGGACGGCGGCACCCATGTCGGCCAGGACGGTGTCGGTGGTGCGACCCTGGGACTGGCCGCGTACCTGGGCCAGTTCGCGCAACCGTTCAGTGCCAAAGTACCCGGGGCAGAGCACATTCACGGTCACGCCATCGCGGGCCACCTCATCGGAGAGGGCCTTGGCGAATCCGAGCACGCCGGCCCGCGCCGTGGTCGAGAGAATGAGAGACGGCGCCGGCTGGCGTGCCGCCACGGAGGTCAGGCACAGGATGCGCCCCCAGCCGGCCAGCCGCATGGCCGGCACGGCGGCTCGGCAGAGGTGGATAGTAGAGAGGAGGGAGAGGTCGAGGGCGGCCTGCCAGCGTTCGGCGCCGTGGGAGTCGAACGTCCCAGCTGGGGGGCCACCGGCGTTGCAGAGCAGGATGTCGGGGCCGCCCACGAGGTCCCGGACTCGCTGGACCAGCGCGGCGCAGGCGTCGGCCCGGCTCAGGTCCGC
>CALMOP010000243.1 GCA_937871775.1 uncultured Gemmatimonadota bacterium
CGGCAAGGAGCCGCTGTTCGGATACGAGGGAGACCAGGCGGCCCGGGGGGTCATCGAGGCGGCCGGCTACGGCCAGTATTTCGTGCATCGGACCGGGCACTCGATCGACCGCGACCTGCACGGGTCGGGACCCCACCTCGACAACTACGAGACCCACGATGACCGGGAGATCCTGCCCGGCGCAGGATTCTCGGTGGAACCGGGGATCTACCTGCCGGGAGAGTTCGGGGTCCGCAGCGAAATCAACATGGTGTGGGCGCCGGCGGGACCGCTGGTGACGCCGCGGAAACCGCAGACCGAGCTGGTGCTGCCTGCAGGTTCGGGATGAGGCGCGGGGTGGCGCAGCCCTCCTTGGAAAAGCGGCGGGGCCAGCCCGACTTGCGAGGAGAGGAGAGGAACGCCCTCGCATTCCTCATCCCGAACGAAGTGAGGGATCTACTGCCCCGTTCTGAAAGCCCGACCACGGCCACCCAGGACATCGCAGTAGATCCCTCACCCGCTCCGCGGGTTCGGGATGAGGTGCGGGGTGGGACCAGCCGGCCTCGTGAGGAGAGGAGAGGAACGCCCTCGCATTCCTCATCCCGAACGAAGTGAGGGATCTACTGCCCCGTTCTGAAAGCCCGACCACGGCCACCAGGACCTCGCAGTAGATCCCTCACCCGCTCCGCGGGTTCGGGATGAGGCTCGAGATTGGGGGCCCAGCCCTCTTCGAGGAGCGGTTGAGCCGAGCCGTGGTCCGGGAGTTCGCGCTCGAAAGCGGTGATCGGAGTGGAGCCGGGCCAGGCGGCTTTGCGGGACGAAACGCCCCATCTGCTTGTGTTCCAAGGAGCTACGGCGCGTTTCCTGACCGATAATCAGCAAGTTACCGTTCCTTGACAGGTGAGAGGCGTCACTTCATATTCTCGGTCAAGTCGCCATGGCCGGCGACCAGAGTCGGTTTCATTTCCAGCGCCACATCGTGTTTACGTAATCGTCCGAGCGCCGTTGCGTGGCTCAGGGTTTCCGTTTCGGACCCGATGCCCGCAGGCCAGCCCGGTCTGGCAACAGATGAACCCCACAGAGAAATCACCGCAACACCCTTCGGAGGAAGGCTCCATGACTCCTGTTTGTGGGAGCAGTTTTGCGTTGCGCGCCTGGAGGGTGTTCGCCACCCTCGCCCTGCTCGTGCTTGGTGCCGGGGGACTGCAGGCGCAAGCCACCGGAAAGGTGGAAGGCCGGGTGCGGGATCAGGCCGGCGCCCCGATTGCCAATGCCCTGGTCAGGGTTCAGGGCAGCGCGTTCGTGGCCGAGGCCAACGCCCAGGGCTACTACTTCCTCAATAACGTTCCTTCCGGTACCTACAACTTGGTGGCGAATTTCGCCGGGTACAAAGGGGTCGAGCTGACCGGGGTCAGAATCCCCGCGGGCCAGACCATCACCCTGGACTTCGCGCTGGAGCAGACCCCCGTCGAGCTGACCGAACTGACGGTCGAGGCCGCCCAGAACGCGCTGGTCCCCCGGGACGAAGTCACCTCCAAGCAGCGGGTCGACGGGGAATACGCCCGTAACCTGCCGGTCGACCGCATCACCGCGGTGCTGGCGCTGCAGCCGGGCGTGGTCGCCAATGCGGACGCCACCAAGCTGACCATCCGCGGCGGCCGGAACACGGAGGCGGTGACCTACATCGACGGGGTTCCGGTGTCGAGCGGCGCCCGGGGTGGCTACGGTACCTCGCGCACCGGCTTCGGGACCGGGGAACTGGGCCAGGTCCAGGTCTCCACCAACGCCTTCGAAGACGCCTCGGTCACCACCGGGGCGATGTCGGCCGAATTCGGTAACGCCCAGTCCGGCCTGGTGTCGGTGACCACCCGGACGGGTGGCTCCCGTTTCAGCGGCAACGTGGGCTATGAGACTGACGGAATCATGGGCAAGGACCACGGGGTCGGCCTCAACCGGGTCGAGGCGGGGTTCGGCGGGCCGGTCTACAAGAACCTGACGTTCTTCCTCGCCGGGGCGCTGGAGGGGCGGCGGGGGGTGGACCGGGGGGCCGGCGCGCTCGATTTCCCGGATTACCTCATGGCCGGCACCGACACCGTGGTGGCGGTCCCATCGTCCTACACCAATCCGGCGGCGGACACCAGTTACGTGGCGGTCCCCCGGTTCGCGATCGGCAGCGGGGACTGCAACCAGTTCAGCAAGAGCAGCAACAGCGGCATCAAGTCCAACTATGGACTGGAGTGCAACGGGGTGGCGGCCAACTACACCGGCCGGGGCTCCTACCAGGCGACCGGCAAGCTCAACTACACCTTCGGGCGGGGCAACCGGGTCAGCTTCACGGCCCTCCGGAACCTCGCGCAGAGCCGGCTGGCCTCTGCGAGCGCCCGGTTCCCCGATATCACCAGCCCGCAACTGCTGACGGCCAATCAGACCCGCAACCAGGCGTACATCGTCAACTGGTCCCAGAACCTGTCCAAGTCGAGCGAGCGGCAGTTGACCCTGGACACGTACCTCTCGTATCAGGAGGACCGGGTCACCCAGGGGTTGCTGACGCCGCAGAGCGAGCTGGATACCCGCGCCGCCTTCGGCGGCTTCATGGCGCTGAAGAAGTTCGATTTCCTGTACGGCTGGGACAACTGGGACATCAATGACGACATGATCAAGGCCTGGCGGACCAACGGTCCTGGGCAGGCGCCGCTGGACAGTGACGCAGGGTACCTCTCCAACATCAAGTACCGCCTGAATCCCTACGGGTTGCGGGGCGACTTCGTGTACAACCAGGCGATCGGGTCTTCGCCCAACGCCAATCTGCGGATGACCAAGGAACAGCGGTACATCGGCCGGACCAACCTGGACTGGCAGTTCGACCGCTACAACCGGGTCAAGGTCGGCGGCGAGTACACCAAGTACAAGTACCACCATTACAACAACAACATCAATCAAGCGGTCGCCCTCTGCTTCTGCGATGCCTACATCGAGGAGCCGGTCCGATTCGCCGTCTTTGGTGAGGACCGGCTGGACCTGGGTGACCTGGTGATCGTCGGTGGACTGCGGTACGACTACTACGATTCGAAAGCCAGCCGGATGTTCCTGAAGGATTCGACCGGGGCCTTGTACCAGTTCCCGATCGTGTTCCCGACCGCCAACGATACCGGCATCCTGATCCGGGACCACAGCCACGACTACCTGAGCCCGCACATCCAGGTGTCGTTCCCGGTGACCGACCGCACCAACTTCCGGCTGTCCTACGCCCACCAGGTCCAGGCGCCGGACTTCGCGGTGATCTATGGCGGGATCAACACCGACATCAGCCTGACCAACACCAACCAGCTCTACGGCACCGACCTGGACTTCTCCCGGACCATCACCTTCGAGTTCGGGGTGCGGCACTCGTTCAGCGAGGACATGGTGCTGGACGTGGCGGCCTACAACAAGGACAAGCTGGCCGACAACACCGTGCGGCTGTTCAAGGTGCGCGATCCCAAGGGCGGGGTGAACAGCCAGGAGATGCGGTTCTACAGCAACGCCGACTACGGGACCATACGCGGCATCGACGTGCGGGTCGACCGGCGCTTCGGGACCGTGTTCAACGGGACCCTGGCCTACACCTT
>CALMOP010000244.1 GCA_937871775.1 uncultured Gemmatimonadota bacterium
GGGTGTATTACGCCATGGCCGCCGACCGGCTGTTCTTCGCCCGCGCGGCCCGGCTGCACCCGCGTTTTCAGACGCCGGCGTTCGCCCTGGTGGCCCAGGCGCTGGTCGCGATGCTGCTGTGCCTCAGCGGCAGTTATGGCAACCTGCTGACCTACGTCATCTTCGCCTCGCTGCTGTTCTACCTGTTCACGGTGCTGGCGCTGTTCCGCCTGCGGGTGACTCGGCCCCAGTTGCCCCGCCCGGTGCGAGCCTTCGGGTATCCGGTGCTGCCCGCGTGCTACCTGGCGGCGGTGCTGTTCCTGCTGCTGGTGCTGCTGATTGATCCGGTACAGCGGCAGTACTCGGCGTTCGGCCTGCTGATCGTTGCATTGGGGGTGCCGGTGTACTTCCTGTGGCGCCGCGCGGCGGCCTGATCCCAACTTGCGCCCCCCCGCCTCGGTGCCGTAGACTACAGGATGGAACTGCGAACACCGCCCGGAAGCTTCGCCGCATGAGCACCCTCCGCCCCGGCCTGGCGCTCACGTTCGACGATGTGCTGCTGGTCCCCCGTCACTCGACAGTTCACCCCCGCCAGGTCTCGGTCCAGAGCCGCCTCACCCGGGCCATCCCGCTGAACATCCCGCTGGTCGCCGCGGCGATGGATACCGTCACCGAGGCCGACATGGCCATTGCCATGGCCCGGGCCGGGGGCATCGGGGTGATTCACAAGAACATGTCCATCGAGCGCCAGGCGTCGGAGGTGGATCGGGTCAAGCGCAGCGAGAGCGGGATGATCATGAACCCGATCACCCTGGCGCCGGACCGTCCCCTGCGCGAAGCGGCGGCCGCCATGGCCCGCTTCCGGATCTCCGGCGTTCCGATCGTGGACGGGGAGGGCCGGCTGGTGGGCATCATCACCAATCGGGATCTCCAGTTCGAGCGAAACCTCGACCAACCGGTTCGCGAAGTCATGACCAAGGAACGGCTGGTGACGGCGCCGGTCGGCACCGACCTCGAGGAAGCCGAACGGATCCTGGCCAAGCATCGCATCGAGAAGCTGCCGGTGGTGGATGCGCAGGGTCGGCTCAAGGGTCTCATTACCGTGAAGGACATCTTCAAGCGGAAGCAGTTTCCCGATGCGAACAAGGACCAGCACGGCCGGCTCCGGGTCGCGGCGGCGGTCGGCGGCACTCCGGAAGCCCGGGGCCGGGCCCGGGCCCTGATCGACGCCGGGGTGGACGCGCTGGTCGTGGATTCCGCCCACGGTCATAGCGAGGGGGTTCTGCAGACGGTGGGTCTGTTGCGGGAGAGCTTCCCGGAGGTGCAGCTGATCGCGGGTAACATCGCCACCGAGGCCGGGGCCCGGGCCCTGGCCGCGCGGGGCGTGGACGCGGTGAAAGTCGGCGTGGGCCCGGGGTCGATCTGCACCACCCGGGTGGTCACCGGGGTCGGGGTGCCGCAGATCACCGCGATCATCGACGCGGTGCGCGGTGCCGGTGACATCCCGATCATCGCCGATGGGGGCGTGAAATACTCGGGCGACCTGGTGAAGGCCCTCGCGGCCGGCGCTGCCTCGGTCATGATGGGGTCGATGCTGGCCGGAACCGACGAGAGTCCCGGCGAGTCGATTCTGGCCGAAGGCCGGCGCTTCAAGGCGATCCGCGGCATGGGCAGCCTGGCCGCCATGCAGGAGGGCTCGGCGGACCGCTACTTCCAGGAGGGGGAGATGTCCTCCTCCAAGATGGTGCCGGAAGGCATCGAGGGGCGGGTGGCCTACAAGGGACCGGTGGCGGAGGTCCTGTTCCAGATGGTCGGCGGGCTGCGCAGCGGCATGGGCTATTGCGGGGTCCGCTCGGTGGACGAACTCCGGCGCGAGGTGGAGCTGATTCAGATCACCAGTGCCGGGTTGCGGGAATCCCACCCGCACGACGTGACGATCACCCGGGAAGCACCGAACTACAACGTCTAGACGAGGCGGCGCGGCGTCAGGCGGTCTGGGCATTTTCGTGTCGGCGGCGGTTCGTGCGCCGCCAGGGTTCTCCTCTACACAAGGACTCGTTCCCCATGAGTCTCCTCCGTCGCAAGAGCATCTCCGCCCTGCAGGCCGAGGCGGCCACCGATCATAGTCTGAAACGGGCGCTGGGCCCGTGGAACCTGACGCTGCTGGGCATCGGAGCCATCATCGGCACCGGCATCTTCGTGCTGACGGGAACGGTCGCGGCCCAGAACTCCGGCCCCGCCGTGGTGCTCTCGTTCGTGCTCGCCGGTGTCGCGTCGATCTTTGCCGCGCTGTGCTACGCCGAGTTCGCCTCGCTGGTCCCCATGGCCGGCAGCGCCTACACCTACGGCTACGCCACCCTGGGTGAGTTCGTCGCCTGGATCATCGGCTGGGACCTGATCCTGGAATACGCGCTCGGCGCCGTGACCGTGGCCATCGGCTGGTCCGGCTACGTGGTCTCGTTCCTCAAGGACATCGGCATCACCGTCCCGGCCCAGTTCAGCGCCGCCCACGGGATGCCGGTCACGCTCCCCGACGGCACCACGGTGCCGGCGATTTTCAACCTGCCGGCGGTCATCATCATCGCGATCGTGACCGCGCTGCTGGTGGTCGGCATCCGGGAATCCGCCAACGTGAACAACGTGATCGTGGTCATCAAGGTGGCGGTGGTGCTGATCTTCATCGCCGGCGCGGCGCACGCGGTGGTTCCCGCCAACTGGCACCCCTTCATTCCGCCCCAGACGATCGGCCCCGACGGCCTGCCGGTCCGGGGCGCCTTT
>CALMOP010000245.1 GCA_937871775.1 uncultured Gemmatimonadota bacterium
TTCCCGTGGCCCGGAGCTCTATTGGATCCCGTTGAGCGGACGTTGGGGCTCGCCCCGCATGGGGGGGTTGCTGGTGACCGCCGGCGGACTGGTGTTCATCGGCGCCACGATGGACGACTACTTGCGGGCCTTCGACCTGGCGACCGGGATGGAACTCTGGAAGGGCAAGCTCCCCGCCGGCGGGCAGGCCACTCCGATGAGCTACGCCCTCGACGGGAGGCAGTACGTCGTGATCGCCGCGGGCGGACACGGCAACCTGGGGACCACGTTCGGGGACTATGTCGTGGCGTTTCGGTTGGAGTGAGGGGGGCGAGGGAGGCGAGGGGTCACGATCTTCTCCTGGCCTCCTCGCCTCCCCTGCGCGGGTCCAGTTCGTGGCGCCCCGGCTTCCCGGCCGTATGGCCCGAATCGTTGACAGTCGATGATGGCCCGTTTGCCGACGACCCCCAACCCGTCCCGCTGCAGCATGTCTTTGTAACCCGGGCAATCTGTGCAATCTGTGAAAATCCGTGGCCATCCGCAGGTTACCTGGATTTCGCATCACGCATCACGCACCACGCACCACGCACCACGCACCACGCATCACGCATCACGCACCACGCACCCCGCACCCCGCACCCCACTACACCATATACGATCGACTCGGGTCAGCCTCCTGTAGGATCGGTCGCCCGATCGCAAACGGGCCAATGTCGCTCGGCGTCCGGCCGTCGATCGCCAGCTCGCTCAGGATCCGCCCGATCACCGAGGCGAACTTGAACGCGTGCCCCGCGCCGATGGCCACCACGATGTTGGGCTCTCCCGGCAGCTGGTCGATGACGAAGTCCCGGTCGGGAGTGAGGGTATAGAGACAGGTCTTGGTCAGGTGTACCGGTCCCAGCGCCCGGGGAAGGTAACGCCGGGTCCAGGCCTCCACCCGGGCGGAGTTGTCGGGATCGGGCGTGAAGCTGCGGCTGTCCGCGGTGACCGGCCGCCCGCCCGCGTCCTGCGCAATCTTGGTTGCCGGCTCCCCGAAGACCGGGAATCCATAGAAACAGGGATCATCCATCCAGATCCAGACCGGAAAACGATCCGGCTGGAACTCGCGCAGGTGCGGCGTGGCATAGTAGGTCACCTGTTCCTGAGTCACCTCGAGCGGCAATGAGAGGCCCAGCATGCTCAGGACCGTTGCGGACCAGGGGCCGGCAGCGACGACCAGCTTGCGACAGCGATACGGCCGGCCGGCTACTACCTCGACTTCGCCGTCCACGCTCCGGACCGACGTGACCGGGACTCCGTCCAGCAGCAGGGCGCCGTGCTCCCGCGCCAGCCGTTGGTGCGCCGCGTTGGCCCGCGCCGCCATGGCCAGACCCCCCTGTTCCTGATACAGGCCATGGCAATCATCGGTCAGGGTAAACTGCGGCCACCGCCGCATGATCTCGGTGGCCTCCAGGTGCTCGAACGCCACTCCCTCCGCGGTCAGGCTGGCGATGTAGGGGTCGAGTGGAATCCGGCTGTTCCGGGGAGCGAGATCGAGCCCCCCGGTCTGCAGGATGAGCGATTCCCTCGCGTCCGCCTCGACCATCCCCCACGACTGGTAGGCCCGCTTGGCCAGCTGCACGTACCCCGGAGTGTGATACGACAGCCGGATGATGCGGGAGTGGTCCTGTGACTCGCCCCGGACGTGTCCCAATTCGAACTGTTCGAGGCCCAGCAGGTCCCGCCCCGCGGTGCGGCTCAACCAGTAGGCCGCGCCGCTGCCCAGCCCGCCGAGGCCCAGGACGATGTACTCGTAGTCGGTGCGCATCGAGGGGAAGCTGTGCCGGTCGGGGGTGAGCCGCCAGAGGTCCCGCCCGCCTCAGCTTGACAGAATGCCGGTCGCGGCGGATTATCTCCCCCATCACTGAACCAGCCGCTCTTGGTTGACCCCAGGTCCCCGGACCGGGTATCGGGCATCCCCCCAGGGCGATCCCTGCCCAGCCGCAGCCATCCGCGTCGCTCCCGAGTCCCGGACTCGGGGCGGGTGCCGCATCCGTTGCGACCGAGGCTGTCCGATGAGGAAGGTCCTCTCCGTCGCGTTGCTGGTGGGGACAGGTCTGGGGGCTCCGGCATGCGGCGGATCCACCCAGGCTGGTGGTCACCTGTTCATCGTAGGCGGGGGGGAGCAGACTCCCGAGCTGGTGACCCGGTTCGTCGAGCTGGCGGGCGGACCCGGCAGGGCCCGGATCGCGGTCCTCCCGATGGCGAGTTCGGAACCCGACACCAGCGGGGCCGAAAAGGCCGCGGAGCTGCGCGGGCTGGGCGCCGAGGTCACGGTGGTGATCCTGACCCGGGCCGAAGCCGAAGACTCCGCGCAGGTGCACCGGCTCGACGGGATGACCGGCATCTGGTTCACCGGCGGCGACCAGGTTCCGCTCGCACGGATCCTCCGGGGAACCCCGGTGCTGGCGGCGATGCGACAGCGACTCGCTGCGGGGGCGGTCATCGGGGGCACCTCGGCAGGCGCGGCCGTGATGAGTGACTCGATGCTCACCGGCAATCAGCGGCGCCCCGACAGCCTGGGCTACTACGGTGATGAGTTTCCGGAGATCGCCCGCGGAGCGATCGAGGTGGTCCCGGGGTTGGGGTTCCTTCCCGGCACGATTGTCGATCAGCATTTCATACGGCGGGAGCGCGCCAACCGGCTGCTGGCCGCGGTGCTGGAACGGCCCTCGCTGATCGGCGTCGGGATCGATGAAGGGACCGCGGTCGAGGTGGTGCCCGATGGACCCTGGCGGGTAATTGGGCGGAGCAGTGTAGTGGTGTACGATGCGCGGCGGGCGGGGCGAAGCGCCCCGGACGCCGCCCTGGGCGGGACCGACATCCGACTTCACGTGCTGCCCCCGGGCAGCACCTTCGACCCGCGGGCGGGGCGGGCGCGCCTTCCCGCCGCGGGCGCGGCAGCAGACCCCCGCAGTCCCTGAATCCTCTTTGGAGGTACCTGGTATGCAACCATGGCGACGTTTGTCACGCGCCTTTCTCGGGGGCGCGCTGCTGCTGCTGCTCGGTTGGGCACCGGCCGCGGCGCAAGCCATCCGGGGAACGGTGACCGACTCGAGCAACCAGCACCCGCTGGAAGGAGCGCTGGTGTCCCTGGTCGGCACGAGCCAGCGGGTGAACACGCGCCCCACCGGCGAATATGTCCTCGCTGACGTGGCGGCCGGTACCCACACGGTCCGGGTGCAGATGATCGGCTACGCCCCGGCGGAGCGCCGAATCACCCTGGGCGATGGCGAGGAGGGCACCCTCGACATCTCGCTCAAGCTGCAGCCGGTGCAGATGGAGGAGCTGGTCGTCGTCGGCTACGGGGAGCAGAGCCGCGTGAACCTCTCCACCGCCGTGAGTTCGGTCTCTACCCAGGACGTGACCGGCCAGGCCAACGCGAGTGTCGACGTGGCGTTGCAGGGCAAGGCGCCCGGCGTCTACGTCAACCAGAACGCGGGCAATCCCGGCAACGCGTCGACCATCCGGATCCGCGGCGCGGCCTCGCTTACCGCCGGCAGCCAGCCGCTGTACGTGGTGGACGGGGTGCCGATCTTCTCGGAGGACATCTCGCAGATCGACGAGGGCGGGCAGGGTATCCGCGCCGCGAGCGGCATCAACGCCGATGAGATCGAGTCGATCGACGTGCTCAAGGACGCGGCGGCGGCGTCCATCTACGGCTCCCGCGGCTCCAATGGCGTGGTGCTCATCACCACCAAGCGCGGCGCGCTGGGCCGGCCGGTGGTGAGCTTCAGCGCCTGGGCCGGCACCCAGAAGGCCTCCAAGCGGCTCGAGATGCTCAACTCCACCCAGTACATTACCTACATGAATGAGGCGGCGGAGAACGACGCCTACGGCGCCGACTACTTCGGTGCCGTGGGCGTGGCCGACAGCATCAACACCGACTGGCAGGACCAGGTGCTGCGGAACGCGCCGATCGGCAACGTCGAACTCGCGGTCGCCGGCGGAAACGACCAGGTCCGGTACCGGGTCTCGGGCGGCTATTTCGACCAGGAGGGCATCGCCCTGGCCTCCAGCTATCGCCGCCTCGCCGGCCGGGTGAACCTCGACTTCAAGGCCAGCGAGAAGCTGAACTTCTCCACCAGCCTTGGCGTCACCGGCGAGACCATCCTCCGGATCGAAAACGACAACACCCTGGACGGGGTGGTGGCCAACGCCTACGCCAATGTGCCGTACCTGCCGGTGAAGATCGGCGACCAGTACACCAGCCCCGCCGACGGCCTCAACTACACCAACCCGGTGGCCCTGGCCAAGTACAACGACGCCTACGCCCGCAGCTCGACGGTCCTGGGTACCGTGGAGGCCAAGTGGCAGGTGTCGAGCGTGCTCCGCGCCACCGGCCGGGTGGGCGTCAACTTCTACAACCTGCGCGAGACCAAGTACGACTCGCCGCTGGTGATCGGCCAGTATGCGGCCGGCGTGGACGGCACGTCCCAGCGGGGCTATTCGCTGCGCAACCGGTACGTATTCGACGGCTTCCTCACGTACGACCGCGCCTGGGGCTCGCGGCACGCACTGACCGTGACCGCCGGCGGCAGCATCGAGGAGACTCGTGGCGAGCTGCAATTCCTCCGCGGCGAGACGCTGAGCGACCCGAGCCTGCACGAGGTGTCGAACGCTACTTCGGTCACCGTCTTCCTGGGAACGCCCACCGAGAACAACCTGATCTCCGCCTTCGGCCGGGCCAATTACAGCCTGGCGGAGAAGTACCTCTTCGGCGTCAGCGCCCGGATTGACGGCTCCTCGCAGTTCGGCCCCGACAACAAGTACGGCACCTTCCCCGGCGCCTCGGCGGCGTGGATCGTCTCGCGCGAGGGGTTCTTCGGTCAGGGCGGGGCCATCGGCCTGCTCAAGCTCCGCGGCAGCTGGGGCTATACCGGCAACATCGCCGGCACCGACTTCCCCTATCAGGGCACCAACTGCACCAGCAACTACGGCACCGAGGCGGGCTACTACTCCTGCAGCATCGGCAACCCCGAACTGAGCTGGGAGCGGACCCGGCAGGTGGACCTGGGCACCGACCTGGAACTGTTCGACAGCCGCGTCAGTCTCACCGCCGACTGGTACCACAAGAAGACGGAAGACCTGATCGTGAACCGGCCGATCGCCGGCAACAGCGGCTATACCTCGGTAACCACCAACGTGGGCAACATGGTCAACAAGGGCTTCGAGTTCTCGCTCACCACGGTGAACCTGCAATCCAACCGGGCCGACGGCCTTCGGTGGGCCACCACGCTGAACATGGCGTTCAACCAGAACGAGGTGACCGAGCTGTTCGACGGCCAGCCGTTCAATTCCGGCATCCGGAACGTCAACCGGGTGCAGGAAGGACAGCCGCTCGGCGCCTTCTACGGGTACAAGTTCGAGGGCGTCGACCCCGCCACCGGTGACGCGATTTACAAGGACATCGACGGCGACGGCAGCATCACCTCCGCCGACCAGACCATCATCGGCACGCCGTGGCCCGACTTCACCGGCGGCCTCACCAGCTACCTGACCTGGAAGGGCTTCGACCTCACCACCTTCTTCCAGTTCAGCAAGGGCAACGACGTCTTCAACGCCGTCAAGATCTTCAGCCTCTCCGGGGGCTACTACTACGACAACTCGTTCGTCGAGGCGCTCGACCGCTGGCAGAAGCCGGGTGACAAGACCAACGAGCCTCGGGCCAGCTTTGACGGCACCTCCGGCGCCCGCCTGGTGTCGAACCGGTTCGTCGAGGACGGTTCCTACCTGCGGCTGCAGGAACTGACCGTGGGCTACCAGCTGCCGACGCAGTTCGCCGCCAGCATGGGCTTTGCCAACGCCCGCCTGTACCTGCGCGGCCAGAACGTCTTCACCAGCACCGACTACTCGGGGTACAGTCCCGACGTGAACAGCAACGGCTCAACGGCCAACATTTCGCTGGGCACGGATTTCTATTCCTATCCCCAGGCCCGTACCTGGTCCTTCGGCATCCAGGCAGGGTGGTGACCCATGCATACGATCACTGAACGGACCGGGAGGCGTTTCGCCATGCTGCGTTGCCTCGCTCTCGCCCTCGCGGCCACAGTCTCGCTCGGGGCGTGCAACGACTTCCTCGACACCAACCCGGCGGACAAGCTGCCCAACGACCAGGCCGTCACCACGCCGGCCGGCGCCCGCGCCGCGCTCGCGGGAGCGTACAACGCCCTGCAGCACGGCAGCTACTACGGGGGGGATTTCGTCATCTACAACGATCTCTACTCCGACAATGACATCCACACCGGCACCTTCAGCACCTATGCGGATGCCGGCCAGCACAGCCTCTTCGCCGACAACGGCGACGTCAAGGCGATCTGGGACGCCATCTATGATGGTATCAAGCGCGCCAACGTCCTCATCCAGAAAGTGCCGGACATCACCACCCTGGATCCGACCGAGCGCGACCAGATCCTCGGCGAGGCGCGTCTCCTTCGGGCCCTGCACTACCACAATCTGGTCCGGCTGTTCGGGGAGGTGCCGCTCCGGCTCATACCCATCACCGTGCCTGCCGAGGCGGCCGACATCACCCGGTCCACCGTGGCGCAGGTCTACACCCAGATTCTCGACGACCTGACCCAGGCCGAGCTGCTCATGACCGGTGGTGGTGGAAGCCATGGCTCGGTGGCCGCCGCCAAGGCCCTGCTCGCCCGGGTGTACCTGTACCAGGGGGACTACGCCAACGCCCTGGCCAGGGCCAACGAGGTGGAGGGACTCGGGTTTTCCCTGGCGCCGAACTTCTCCGACCTGTTCACGCCGACCGGCATCGATACGCCGGAGGACATCCTCAAGGTGACCTTCACGGTTGAGCAGTTCAATCTTGAGGGGTACTACTACCTGGCGTTCGATGCCGGCGGGCGCTACGAGGTGGCCCCGTCGCAGGGTCTGATCGATACCTTCGACACGACCTCCACCGATGCGCGGCTGATCTGGAGCATCACCCCCGATCCCACCGATGGCTTCGCGGAGGGCTTTGCGTATGGCACCAAGTGGGCCACGCCGGTCGGCGCCGAAGACCTCCACGTGATCCGCTTCGCGGAAGTGCTCCTGATCAAGGCGGAGGCGTTGGCCCGGCAGAACCAGCTGGCTGCCGCCGTGACGACCTACAACCTCATCCGGGCCCGGGCAAACCTCGCCCCGCACACCCTCGGCGTGGAGGTCACCACCCAGCAGGAGGTGCTGAACGCGATCGATCGCGAGCGGCGGCTGGAGCTCGCCATGGAGGGGGACCGTTTCCCCGACTTGGTGCGCACCGGCCGCGCCATCGCGGCGATGAACATTCAGGCGTACCAGCAGCTGCTCCCCATCCCGCAGGCGGAGATCAACGTGGCGCCGAAGATCACCCAGAACCCGGGATACTGACCCGGGGGGCGCGTAGCGTAGCCTCCAGGACACAGTTCACCGGCAGTCAAACCGGGCACCGTACGGAATCCCCGTACGGTGCCCGTGTCATATTGGTAGGGGCGACCCATCGGGTCGCCCCTACTCCTCGCGCCGAACTTCGCTAGCCCGGCGAAATACCCACCCCGGTGCTGAGCAGCACGTCCTCATCCGATGGCACGATCTCGAAGGCGGTTGCGACTGCATCGGGGATCGGCACCGCGCGTCCGGTCGTGGCGTCCACGAACACCCAGACCGTTTCGGCCCCGGCCACCACTCGAGATAGCGCGCCATCGGCCAGCCGCGGAGTGCTGGATGGCCACGTCCTGCATATCGCCGCATCAGCTCTTGAGTCGGGCGGCGTACTTCTGGCGCACCTTGGCTACCTTCGGAGCGACCACCCCCAGACAATAGGGTTGGGCCGGGTTCTGCCGGTAGTACCCCTGGTGGTATTGCTCCGCCGGGTAGAAGCGGTCCAGCGGCCGGACCTCGGTCACGATCGGCTGCGGCCAGATGCCCTGCTCCGTGAACTCCCGGATCACCTCGAGCGCGGTGGCCTGCTGTTGCGGGGAATGGCAGTAGATCGCCGAGCGGTACTGGGTCCCGACGTCCACCCCCTGCCGATTCAGGGTGGTGGGGTCGTGGATCGTGAAGAACACCTCCAGCAGCTCCCGATAGCTGATCTGGGCCGGGTCGAAGCTCAGCTGCACAACTTCCGCATGCCCGGTGAGGCCGGAGCAGACCCGGTGATAATCCGGGTCGGGGACCGCCCCGCCGGCATATCCGGAGACCACCCGCTCGACTCCCCGCAGCTGTTCGAACGCTGCCTCCAGGCACCAGAAGCACCCACCCGCCAGGGTGGCGAGTTCCGTCATGGCTCCAGCCTCCGTCAGAGTTGCGGTCGGCGCCGCTGCGGTGGATCCATCCCCGTTCCGGGCATAGGGCAGCGGTACTCCGGCCCCGGGCCACAACCGGCGCCGCCCGATCCACAGTACCATCGCCCCCACGGTCAGGGCCACGATACCCGAGGGCAGCTGCGCCTGGAACTGGCCCACCAGGTCACCGTGGCGATCCCAGTCGGGGGCAATCAGGGGCACCACCGTGAACGCCAGCAGATTGTTGGTCGCGTGGGCCAGGATGGCCATCCCCAGGGAGCCGGTGCGGAGGTAGATGCCCGCCAGGCCCAGCCCGAACACGAAGATCCCGACCGGCGACAGGTGCAGGACCGCAAAGGCGGCGGTGGCGGCGAGGACGCCCCAGCCGCGGCCCCACTTCACCACCCAGCGCTGCAGCAGCAGTCCCCGAAACAGGAACTCCTCCACGATGGGCGCAAAAGCCACGGCCGTGACCAGCAGCGCCGCCCACTCGACCCCGGAACCGGTTTCCGGCAGGGCCTGGTCCAGTCGCTCCAGCCAGCCTCGGACCCATTCCGGGCGCACCAGCGACATCGGATAGAACACCATCCAGGTGGTGCCCCAGTTCAGGGCGGTGAACGCCGGCACCAGGACCAGAATGTCCCGGCGCTCGTCCCGGCCGGGCCACGACCCGAGGACCCGGGCCAGGCTCACCCGGCGGAATCGGGCCAGCCAGAGCGCAAACCCCAGCAGCAGCGGATACAGCAGCAGCGAAAAGAGCAGCCGGCCCTGGGGCAGGAACGCCATCGGAATGGCTGCCAGGACGGCCACGGCCACCGACCCCAGGATCAGCTCCCGGGCGCGAAAGGTCCCGAAGCCGTTCACCCTTCGCCGAGCCGGTCCCGGATGTAGCGCCGGATATCGAGCGAGAGGCTCTCCATGGGCGCGTAATATCCCCGGGTAAAGACCCGGCTGCCCATGCCGCGCTGCACCGACTCGCAGATGACCCAGTCCTGGCGGTTGGTGAGGTCCCAGAAGTCGACCGCGTCCATGGGGTCAAAGTCGGGTCGGGCCATCTCGTCGGGGTGGAACAGGAAATCGCACAGCACCGTGGTCCGGTCCGGGCCATGCGGCCACAGGGTGAACGCCGCCACGTGTTCGGCCGAGAGGGAGCACATGAAGTTGGGGTAGAGCAACTCCCCCTTGTGGCGCACCCGTTCATCGGGGTTGAGACTGGTGAACGGCTTCCGGATGGTGGTGCCGCTCATGGTGAAGGTCCAGGCGCCCTCCCGGTGCGGCACCCCGCGGTCCCAGTCCAGGTCCATGCCACCCTTCTGCCTGAACGCCGGCACCACCCGGCACAGCTCCGGATGGACCTGGCCACAGTGGTAGCACTCGTTGTAGTTCTCGAGGATCACCTTCCAGTTGGCGGCGACCTCGTACCGGATCCGCCGGGCGAGCCGCAGCTCGGCCAGCGGATAGCGGGCGACCCGATCGGGCGCGCCCCCGAGCTGCCCCGCGAGGGGGCCCGGCTCGGCGCTCAGGTTGACGAACAGGAATCCGCCCCAGCTGTCGACCGCGGCGGCGTGGAGCGGCAGGTCGGCGTGACACAGGCCGTCGGCCTCGTCCAGGAAGGGGGCGGTGCGCAGCCGGCCGTCGAGGTTGTAGGTCCAGGCGTGATAGGGACACCTGATGCCGGAGCTGAAGTGGCCGCTGGACCCGATCGCTCCGGTGCCGGGGCGGGGATCCACCCCCAGGACCAGTTCCGAACCGCGATGCCGGCACACGTTGTAGTGGGCGTGGATCCGGGCGTCCCGATCCCGGGTCAGGAGCAGCCGCTCGCCGGCGAGCTCGACCAGCAGGTAGTCTCCCGGTTCCGGCAGTTCCTCGGTCCGGCCCACGCACAGCCACTCTTGGAAGAGAATGCGTTCCTTCTCCCGGGCGAAGAACTCGGGAGAGACATAGCAGGAACGGTCGAGGGTGGGTTCCAGAGCCATGCGGCGAATTTACCGACCGACCGGCCCCGGCAACAGGCGGCGCGGGGTAGGGGCGGAGCAGGGGCGGAGCGGGGCAGGGGCGGGGCAGGGGCGGAGCAATGCTCCGCCCCTGATAGCTCCACCCCTACCCGGCCTGCAGAGACCCCCCGACTTCACCTCCATCCGGTCCGTAGAAGCATACCCACACCGCCAGGTCCTCCGTGAATTCCTCGAAGCGGTGTGGGCGATGGGCCGGGACAAACAGCACGTCGCCGGGGCCGAACGCGGCTCGGGAATCTCCATTGCGGAACCAGCCGCTGCCCCGCATCACGACATAGAGCTCGTCCCGGGTATGGGGCATCTGGGGATCAGTCACTCTGGGCGCATACAGCCCGACCTCGAGCGTGCCATGCTCGAGCAGCACCGCGTAGTGATCCCCGTAGGGACCCGGCATCCGGGTCAACGCCTCGGCCAACGTCAGATGGTAAGGATTCATGTTCCCCGGAGCCGGCTGGGGTGGAAATGCCTGAGACGCGGATCACCGGCCTGCCCCAACGCCAGATTCGCGAGCTGGGCGCCCAACACCATCGTCAGGGACATGCCATGTCCCGAGAACCCCCCGGCGGCCCACGCCGACCACTGGGGGATACCGGCCAGCACCGGCAATCGATCCGCCGTGAAAGCCATCGGTCCGGCCCACCGGTGGGTGACCTGAAGCGGCCCGAGATGGGGGAACAACCCGGGTAACACCTGCTCCAGGGCAGCTTGCACGTCGACGGTGGGAGTGCAATCGCGGACCCCCTCGTCGCGGTCTTCGCGGACCGCCCGGCAACCTCCGAGGATGATGCTGCCATCCAGCGTCTGCTGCCAGTATTCCTCCGTCGGTGTCACCACGGCGGTCATGCCGGTGCGAAAGGCGGACGGTACCGGAGCAAAAGCCAGAACCTGACCCCGGACCGGGGTGATGAGCCGCCCCAGGTCCGGCAACAGCTGATCCATCCAGGCGTTGACCGCGACGATCAGCCGGGGCGTGGAGACCAGCCCCCGGTTGGTTCGCACCTCCGCCAGGCCGGGTCGTCCGGCAATCGACTGCACCGTGGCCCGGGCCAGCGTCACACCGCGCCGCGCCGCGGCGGTGGCCAGTCCCTGCACCAGCTTGCCGGAGTGGACCAGGGCGATATCCCGGAAGAACAGGCCGCCGGTGATCCGGGGACCCAGCAGGGTCCCCACCATCCCCTGGGTCTCCGATCGGGTGAGCTGGTCGGTTCGGGAACCATCCTCGGTGAGGAGACCCGCGAGCCGGGCACCAGCCTCCTGCTCCACCTCGCCGAGGCAGAGGTGCAGGTGGCCCACCGGGCGGAAATCGCAGGCCAGTTCTTCTTCCCGGATGACCGCTTCCGCGAGCCGGCGATTCTCGAGCGTCAACGCGAGCAGTTCCCGCGCCGCGTCGCGTCCCAGACGCTCCACCAGGGCATCGTGATCCACTGCGGTGCCGATTGGCAGGAAGCCCCCGTTGCGTCCGGTTGCGCCGGCACCAAGCCGGTCCTGTTCGAGCAGCAGCGGCCGGATCCCGGCTCGCGCCAGCCAGTAGGCGCTGGCCAGCCCCAGGATTCCCCCGCCGACGACCACCGCCTCGGCGCTGGTCGGCAGAGCGATGGGATCGAGCCCGGCCGGCTCGCCCCACCAGGGACCGGGTACGGTGGATCCGGACAGGGTGTCCCCTTTCATCTGGCGGGCGCCGCCCGCCTCCGGTGGCCGCGCTCGCCGGTCTCAGTCCAGCAATCCCAGGATCTCGTACGCCGCGTTCCTGCCGTTGATGCCGATCACGCTGCCACCGGGATGGGTGCAGGCGCCGCACAGGTAGACGCCGGGCATCGGGGTCCGGTAGGTCAGTCGGTGCTCCCACATGTACTCCGGCAGGCACTCGCCCTGAAAGATGTGGCCGCCAGTGAGCCCCAGCCGGGCCTCGACGTCCGGCGGGCCCAGCACTTCGCGGGCGATGACCGCCTCCGGGATGTTGCTGACAAACCGACCGATGGACCGCAGCACCAGGTCTCCAGCCGCCTCGCGATGGTCGTCCCAGCTGCCCGCTGTGAAGGTATGGGGAACGTACTGGGAGAAGACGCTCATGAGATGCTTCCCCTCCGGCGCCACGCTCGGGTCGTACGCGGTCTGCAGGTAGATCTCGGTCCACACCCGGTCCGGCAGCCGTCCCGCCATCGCGGCCGCGTGCCCCGCCTTCCACTCGGCCTTGCTGAGCGGGGTGTTGATCGTGGCGAGATGATGCGGCTGCCGGGTGCCGGGCCGGACCCGGAAGTCCGGCAGCTCCCGCAGCGCGGCGTTCACCTTGATGGTGGCGCTCTTCATGGGAATCGCCTCCACCCTGCGCTTCCAGCCCGGGTCCACATCCCCGCCCAGCAGCCGGGCGGTCACCACCGGATCGGCGTTGGAGATGATCACCGGTGCTGCGATCCGCTCTCCGCCAGCCAGTTCCACCCCTTCCCCCGGAATGATCCGGGTGACTAGGACACCCGCGGCGACGGTGGCTCCCGCCTCCACTGCGGCATCATGCATGAGGAAGGAGACCATCCCCATGCCGCCGGTGACGTAGCCCCAGCCGCCCGGCTTGCCCTGGTCCAGCCGGCCGCAGAAATGGTGGTAGTAGATCGAAGCGGTGCCCCGGTCGAACGGGCTGGCCGCGCTCCCGACCACCCCCTGGCCCATATAGGCCAGCTGCATCCGCTCGTCGACCAGGAACCGCTCGATCAGTTCGGCCATCGACCAGTCGTACAGCAGGCCGATGGCATCCCGGTCGCCCCCCAGCCGCCGCTCGATCGCGGCACGGGTGGGGGCCCGATGCAGCCAGGTGTCCGTGTCATCGAGCGGGCGGAGCGCCTTCACGATCTTTCCCATCAGCCCGTGCATGTCGTGACGACCCTTGACGTCGCGCGGGCTGAACCGGCGCAGCTCGGCGTCAGCCCGGGCTTCATCATCCCACAGCTGGATGCTGGAGCCGTCCTCGAAGGGGACGAAATAGCCGCCCATCGCGGGAGTCCACGTGTAGCCGCGACGGGGCAACTCCAGTTCCTCGATCACCCGCGGGTGCAGCAATCCGACCACGTAGGCACAGGGCGACACCCGGTAACCCGGCCACGGCTCTTCCAGGGTGCAGGCGCCGCCGATCCGCTCCCGGGCCTCCAGCACCAGCACCCGCTTCCCGGCTCGTGCCAGGTAGAAGGCGCAGGTCAGGCCGTTATGGCCGCCGCCCACGATGATCGCGTCCCATCGCTGCCGGCCCAGCTGGGCCACAGGCATCGGCAGGCCGACCCGGCCCAGAAGCGGAACCGCGGAAGGACTCATGGTTGGTCTCCGTGGAAGCGATGCGCAAATCGGCCCGTGGGATGCAGCAGATTCTTCGGGCGCTTCCCTCCTGCGCTCGGGACAAGCCCCGTCCCCAGGCCTCTCCCCTGAGCGCTCCGTCCGGCTGCTGAGGGCGGTTGGCAGGTGGCGCTACTGCCGGTAGACGTCTCGTCGGTTTCCGACCTTGACGACAACAATCATGAGGACTTGATCGTGGACTTCGTAGAGGATCCGGTAGTCGCCTTGCCGCACCCGGTAGCGCTCTTGTCCGGAGAGTCTCTCCGCGCCGGGCGGGCGGGGGTCTTCTGCCAGGGCCTGAATGCGAGCGATGACACGGCCACGGTCTTTGGCGGGAAGGTCCCCGAGTTCCCTCGCCGCGGAGCGCTTGATCTCGAGCCTATAGCTTGCCACGTCGCTTCAGGTCCTTGAGGACGTCCTCAAAGGTGAACGACGGTTCCTTCGCGCGGGCCCCGAATGCCGCGAGGTCCTCGGCATCCTCGGCCAGACTGGCTCGGATGGCGGAATTCACCAGGTCGGAGAGGCTCCGCTCGGTCGCGGCCGCCTTGATGCGGAGAGCCTTGTGAAGGCTGGGGTCGAAATAGACGGTCGCGCGCTTGAGAGTGGCCATGGTGCGAAGGTAGCGCTATAACGTTATGACGTCAACCGGTGCCGAGCCGAGGTCACCTGACCCTGGGCGATCCGGGCGTGGCGTCGGAATGCCTGTCGTGCCAGGTCAGGCTCCTCAATTGCCGCTGGCGCCGGCGCCTCGTACAATTGGCCGGTGTCCACCATCCTGGTCGAAGCCTGCGTGGAGACGGTTGAATCGGCGGTCCTCGCCGCCACGTCGGGGGCCGACCGGCTTGAGCTGTGCGCCGCGCTGGAAGTCGGGGGTGTGACGCCCGGGTCGGGACTGCTCCGCGCGGTGCGCACTCGGGTCGACATTCCCCTAGAGGTCCTGATCCGACCGCGGACCGGCGATTTCCAGTACGATGCCGGCACTCTCGAGGCCATGCGGTTCGAGATCGCCGAGGCGCGCCGGGCTGGCGCCGATGGCGTGGTGCTGGGTGCCCTCAATCCTGACGGGAACGTGGATCGGGAGGCTCTGGCCACTCTGCTGGAGGCCGCCCGTCCCCTGAGCGTCACGTTCCATCGCGCCATTGACCGAACTCCGGATCTGGGGGCCGGCGTCGCGACGCTGGTAGAGCTGGGGGTGGACCGGGTCCTCACCGCCGGCGGCGCCGAGACCGCCGCATCTGGCCTGGCGGGTCTGGCCGGGCTGGTGCGACGCTTCAGTCCGACGATCGGGATCGTCGCGGGCGGCGGGGTGCGGGCCGACAACGTCTGCCGCATCGTCCGCGAGAGCGGGGTCAGGGAAGTTCACCTGGGACCCAGGCTTCCGGGGAACGGGGAACTCGATGTCGTCGAGCTCGCCGCCACCATTGGGAACCTCTCGCGGGAGTCGTGATGCCCACCATCAGCTGGGATGACTTCGAGGCGGTCGAGCTGCGGGTCGGCACCATCGTGGCCGTGGAGGAGTTTCCCGAAGCCCGGAAGCCGGCCTGGAAGCTGACCGTGGATTTTGGCCCCCTCGGGATGCGTCGCTCCAGCGCCCAGATCACGACGCTCTACGATCGGGAGGCGTTGCTCGGGCGCCAGGTCATCGGGGTGGTGAACTTCCCCCCCAGGAAGATCGGGCCGTTCGTCTCGGAGGTGCTGGTGACGGGGTTCTACCGGGAGGACGGCGCGGTGGTGCTGGCCGTGCCGGAGCGGCCGGTGCCCGACGGGGTTCGCCTGGCCTGACCGGGTTGGGGTGGACGGCGAGGGTCCCTCGATGAGGCCTGAACGCGGAGAGGCGCGAAGTGGCGGCCGCCGGCCGGCAGCCGCCACTTCGCTGTCCCTGGCTACTTGGCAGAACGGAAAATCCGGCGGCCGCCCTTGATGCTGCTGGTGTTTCGGGGAATCAGGTCTTGCAGGGTCTTGCTGGACATGGTCGGCTCCGGGCTCGGGTTGAAAGAGTGGTCTCCGGTGCGTCAGGGGCATCGCGCGGGCCTGTTGGAGGCAGCCCCCCCTTATTCAACCGGGACATCCAGAATACGCGGCCAGTGAGGCCGGATTCTCAGGCGCGCGTCGGTGAGTGTGGCTCGCAGTCCAGCTGCCTGGCGGGGCTGGGCCTTCTTGGCCAAGACCCAGAAACGAAAACGGCCCCGAGGGCCGAAGTGATGCGCTGATAGCGGAGTGCCCGAGCGGTGGGCGCGAGCGACCCCCGGAGTGGGGTCGAGGATAACGGCAGTCATTGCGAGCGCCCGCATGGGCGCGAAGCAATCCCGGCGAACTTGCACCGGACCCCTGAGGCTCGAGTTCAGGATCCGGCCAGGTGTCCTCGCGAAAGACCCGGAAACGCAAACGGCCCCGAGGGCCGAAGTGATACGCTGATAGCGGAGTGCCCGGGAGGCGGGTGCGAGCGACCCCCGGAGTGGGGTCGCCCCGCGCCTGGGCCGATCTACGGCTGACGCCAGCCCGTCCGCTTGCCGCCCTTGATCCCGGAGGCCTTCTTGGTGCTCACCTTGCGGGACAGACTGGACAGCTTCCTGGTGCTCTTCTTGGCGGCCATGGTAGCCTCCTCGGTGTTCAGGTGGACTGCGACCTGCTGAGTCTCAGCTGCGTCCGGGCAATTGTTTATATCCGCGCCCGGATGTTACGGTTGAGGTCCCACAAGAATCAATACAGCCCCGCAGGGCCGGCTTCGGTCCAGGGCGACGGGGCAAGGAATCCCGGATCGGTAATGCGTGAGAGGAGAGCGCGAGCGACCCCAAGGCGGGGTCGCCCACACCTGGAGCCAGTCTACTTTTTCGTCTTGCCAGGACTGGTAGAGATGCCGCCGCCCTTGATCCCGGAGGCCTTCTTGGTGCTCACCTTGCGGGACAGACTGGACAGCTTCCTGGTGCTCTTCTTGGCGGCCATGGTAGCCTCCTCGGTGTTCAGGTGGACTCCGACGCATTGAAAATTGGGCTTGCTACCCCTACGGCTGCGCTCCTCTGAAGCAGATCCCGGGCCAGGGTCACCGGTACCGGTAAGCTGTTGTGGCAGTGGGTAGTTGGCTTGGGGGCGCGAGCCTAGGGATGGGCGGGGTGCTCCGGAGGGGGACCATTGTGGGCCCTATTTTGAGGCCCATGCGTCAAACCTGGACCATGACGGCCTGGGCAGTCATTGCGAGCGCCCGCGGGGGCGCGAAGCAATCCCCCCGAGCTCGCACCGGACCCCTGAGGCTCGAGTTCAGGATCCGGCCAGGAGTCCCGACGGAAGACCCGGAAACGCAAACGGCCCTGCAGGGCCTTGGGAATCCGCCAATTCGCAGTGCGTGAGAGCTTGGTGTGAGCGACCCCGAGTGGGGTCGCTCACACCCTGGCCGGTCTACGCCTTATGCCGGCGGATGCCGCCCTTGATCGCGGAAGCCTTCTTGGTGCTCATCTTGCGGGGCAGATTCGACAGCTTCTTGGCGCTCTTCCTGGCGGCCATGGTAGCCTCCTCGGTGCTCAGGTGGACTGCGACCAACGGATTCTCAGCTGCGTCCGGGCCATCGGCGTGTATCGGCGCCCGGATGTTACGGTGGAGGTCCCGGAATCAAAACGGCCCCGCAGGGCCGGTTTCGATCACCCCTCCCCCCGACCCGGTGGGGTTGGGGTCTCCTCCCCAAACAACCGCTTGCGGCTGCCGCCCCGGACCTCGCCACGCGGGGCCAGATCCTCCAGCCGGACCACGGCATGCTTGTCCCTGGTTGGGGACTTGGCCTTGCCGGCAGGGCGTACAGGGCGACGGGGCAAGTTGTTCCTCGGATCGGTGATGCGTGAAAGGCGGGCGCGGACGGCCCCCGGAGTGGGGGCCGCCCACACCTGGAGCCAATCTACTTCTTCAAGGGGGTGCCGAAGCTGCCGCCCTTGATCGCGGAGGCCTTCTTGGCGCTCACCTTGCGGGGCAGATTGGATAGCTTCTTGGTGCTCTTCTTGGCGGGCATGGTAGACTCCTTGGTACTCAGGTGGACTGCGATGTACTGAAAGATGGGATTTGACACTGTTACGACCGCGCGCCTCACAAGCAGATCCCGGGCCAGGCTCCGCAGCATCGGTAACCTGTTGTGGCGGTGGGCAGTTGGCTTCGGGGTGCGAGCCGGTGGAATGGCGTGGTGTTTCGGAAGGGGACCATCGACGGTCCTATCCTGAGACCCGTGCTTCAAACCTGGACTATTCCTGCCAGCCTCCCATCATTCCCCGTTCCCCGTTCCC
>CALMOP010000246.1 GCA_937871775.1 uncultured Gemmatimonadota bacterium
GCCGTACACACCCTTGCCTATCGGCGCGCCCTCTAGCATCGCGCGGACCTTAGTGTATACTAGGCGTCACGATGGCGTATTCCACATCCACTGAGAGGGGTAACTGTATGCGTTCTCGCCCGTCCACAATGGCCCAGGGTCGCAAGCGGATCGTCCTCGTTCTCATCCTGGCTCTCGTCGGTGCATTCGCGGTGCTGTCGGCGACGCACGGCACCTCACGCCTCGCGGCTCAAGCACCAAGCAGCCTCGCGGCTACCATCTTCACCTACGATGGCCACGACTTCGTGCGCACCCAAACCACCCTTCTCACCGAGACTGGGAAGTCGGCGATGAACACGAAACTCGACCCCGCAACGCCAGCCTTCAAGGCCCTTGTTCAGAAGCAGTCGTACACCGGGGAGGTGACCGCCTTTGGCAAGAAGTACGCTGGCACCTATGCGCCGGTCACGGACGCCAAAGGTGGCTTGACAGGGGCGCTCTTCGTGGGCGTACCGAAGTAGCGCCGGCTCGAACCCCCGCCTTCGGGCGGCTCGGGCCGTCCTTCGCTCAAGTGACCTGGAGCGCTGCCTAACAAGGCGCATGAAGCTGTCGAAGCGCGGCCGGCTCTGTCGGGACTACTGGCGCCAACCAGCCGCGCTTCGCAGCTTATGCGCAGACGTGAGGCTGCTTTCTGGCCACAGGTATCCATATGTGGGCACGACGGCCTTTACAGGAGTTCCTAGCAGCTCGTACGACTCGGGAAGATCTGCTCAATCGGGAAGATCCGCTCAAATGGATGGCCACCCGCCACAGGAGACCAGGGAAGACACGCGATGAACACCATATTGTGGGTCCTATAGGCGCTCGCCGCACTCACGTACGGAGCGTCGGGCGTCATGAAGGTCTTCATGTTCGACAAAGTCGGCGCGGACGTCCCGCCCTTTGGTGCTTTGCCGCGGGAAGTGGAACTTCACTTCTGGTCGTCCGCGAAGCACGCCAAGGCTTTTGTTAGGATGTCGCGCTCCTCGGTGCCGTCGCGCAGCGGATGCTGCAGGCGACGCACCTCGTCGACGGCGGGCCGGCGGCGCCCGGGCTCCACGACCGGCACGTCGAGCAGCTCCCCGAACTGGTCGCGCCAGCGCTGGAGCAGGCTGCGGGCGATGCCGAGATCATGCGCGACGGCCGTGACGTTCCGGCCCGCGCGGACCAGGGCGACCCCGTTTTTCTTGAACTGCCGGCGTGAAGGTGCGACGCACCCGCGTGGTGTGCTTGGCCATGGAACACTCCTCCTGGAGCCATCGTACTGACTTCGCGTGGAGTGTCCACTTTCCGGGGCAAGGTCAGACGGCGCTGGCGCGCTGCCGAAGTGGAAATAGGAGTTGCCGCCGCTAGGGACGTCCTATCTCCCGTACTCCCCACGAGCGACACTTCCCACGCCTGGTGCATCCCGCTGCTGTCCCCCTATCAAGGTCGAGACTGTCATGCTCCGAGTTGCGGCGACACGCTGGTTCGTGTTCGGGTTACTCCCGGGTATCACCTGGACTGCGCCCAGGGTCGGGCCCATTGTCATCCGGGATGACCGGCCCGATTCCCTGTATCTCGCGCTTGGGACCCAGTTCCCAGCGGTAGCCCGGATCGGACGCGCGGGAGATGGTACCCTGATCGCCGACCGATGGGTTCTCACCGCCGGACACGTAGCGGCGGGGATTGACCTCGCTCGTGCCAAGGTCCATATCGGAGGCGGTGTTTACGACATTCGAAGGGCGATCGTGCATCCGCAGTGGCATGAAATGGGTCCCCATGACATCGGACTCCTTGAACTCTCCCAGCCAGTCGCCGGGGTGACTCCGCTCCCCCTGTATGAGGGCCGAGACGAGGAGGGCCAGTTGGCCACGATGGTGGGGCACGGAGATACCCGGACTGGCCGCGGCGGGCCCTGGGTCAGTGACGGACGCGCACGCGGGGCGGTGAGCCGGGTGGTGGGGATCGACGACGGGCGGCTGGTTTTCCGGTTCGACCCGCCGCCCAAGGGCGAGGAGGTGGGTGGGGCGCCGGGACGGGGGGACAGCGGTGGCCCCGCGTTGCTGCGTCGGGGATCCACGGTGTTTGTTGCCGGGGTCAGCTCGGCCGGATACGATGGTGCGAACGGCCCCGGCACATACGGCGCCGTCGATCACTTTACCCGCGTGTCCAATTATCTCAAGTGGATTCGGGGCACCATCGCCTCGTCGCACTGATCAGCGCTGCCTACCCACCGCATGCGCCAGACGTGGCCCGGCCAACAGTGCCTGGCGCTCGCGGCGCGAGTAGATTAGGGAATGAATCTCTCTTCAGCGCGGCGCAGTCTGAGCGCGATCCGCAAGGCAGCCCTGCAAGTCGCGGGCTCCCCCACACCCAGGATGATGTCATGACGCTCGGTCACTGGCCGTTCATTCTCGCCGCAGCGCTCGCGGCGTGGCTTATCGGGGCCCTCTGGTACTCGCCCCTCATGTTTGCCAAGGCCTGGGTCCGCGCCCACGGCTACTCACCTGAGAAACTCGCGGCCATGCAGGCCACCGCGGGTCGTGCCTATGCCGGTTCCTTCGTGGCCTTCGTCATCATCGCCTCTGTGCTGCACATTTTTCTCTCCCATCTCGGCGCCGACACCTTCCAGAAGGGAGCGGGCTGGGGCTTCCACGCCTGGCTGGGCTTCGCCCTTCCGATCGGCTTTACCGCCAACCTCTACTCCGACAAGCCCCTGCTGACCTTCGTGATCGATGCGGGCTACCAGCTGGTATACCTGACAGCGATGGGGGCCATTCTGGGAGCGTGGGCTTGAGCCCCAGGGCTTACCCCCTTGGGCGGGTGAGATCTCGATTGTGAAGTACAACAATGCGGGTCAGGGCTCATAGCATTCCGCCGTGGTGCTCTACACCATCCAGGGCGGAGCCCAGGCGTAGCCCGGCGGCAAGCCGGGGTCGGAATGGTTGGTCGGACCCACGCACGGACCACTCAGGGCGCGGCCATCGGTTGGTGGCATGGCATGTGTGACGCCTCACACTGGCCGCACGGCCTAACCGCTCCCGGGATGCCTCGCCCACCATAGCTGAGGCGGCGGCGCAGCCGACCCATGGAGCTGGAAACGCGCGGCCCCACGGTAGCGTAGGGTGAGTCCCCCAGCCGCGCAGTTCAGTTCGTGCGCAAGACAGACAGTAAGAATACGCGACAGGATCTCCTCATGACTTTCAAGCCCGCGATCTGGTACCCGATCGCCGCCGCGCTCAGCGTCATCAACGTGGTCGCAGTCGGGTTCGCCGCCCGCTCCGCCGAGCCGTGGCATGCTGCGCTTCATGCGGCGCTGGCGCTGGCGCTCGGGTTATGGGCCCAGCGACTGAGGCCTGGCCCCGGAAGGAGCGGGCTCCAGGCTCGGGTGGAAGCGCTCGAAGCCGACATGAGCGTGCTGCGCCGGGAGCTGAGCGAGACGCAGGAGCGCCTGGACTTCGCCGAACGAGTGCTCGCGCAGGGATCGGACGCCCGCCGAGTGAAGCCTTAGCGTTAGGGTCCAAAGGCACCCCATATGACTAGCGGGCCGCGTCCTCGCACCCCACGCCCCCAAGGAAGAGGATGTCGACCCGGTGACTGATCCCCCGCCTTGGGCCACCTTCCTGGCCATCAACTGGCGTGCTGCCGATACCGTCGAAGTAGCCCACAGCCACGACGTGACCTTCCTGGCGCGACGGGACTCGGTTGGGCCCCTGCACATTCGCTATGGGCACTTGCCCTGAGATCACGTCTGACCAGCGCAGCCTCCTCGCGCGGATGACCAACCTGGCGCTGGCCCTGAGCGGCTCGATACCCACGCCGGGGGATGGGACGCCGTAGGGACCAATGGCCTTCTCCCGTCAGTTCCGTGCTCTGATCAAGCTCTCGGCACTCTGGGCTATCCCATGGACGGTCCTCGGTGTCGCGGGCGGGCTGCTTCGTTGGTTCACGAGTCCGGAACTGGCCTCGATCACCTCGCTTGGCGGCTGGCTCGTCGGGCATGCCCTGGCATACGGTGCGCTGGGCTGGATCTCGGGCCTCTACCTCGGCTTGCTCTTCGCCCGCGTTGGGCGCGGAGGTCGCGTTGACGGGCTATCGCCGTTGAGGGTCGCGTTCCTGGGCGCCCTCGGTGGCGCCGCACCCCCGGTGCTCTTTGCCGCCCTTGGCATGCTGTTCGGAGCCCCCACCGTCGCGCTCCTGCCGCTGCTGGGCCTGGGAGCCCTCAGCGCGGTCGGCAGTGTCATGCTGGCTTCATCCACTCAGGCCGCGGCCACGCGGGCTGCGCTCGCAGGATCCTCGACGACTGGTCGCTTGCCGGCAGCCTGACCCGCGCCATCGTTGGACCGCCCCGCTCATCCTGCACCATCTCGGCCGGTGCCTCTGGACCGACTGGCTGACACCGCTGCCGCCCGGTATTCTCCATCGTCAGTCCCCCTCCTTGCTGCCCGGGGCGCTGCATGCACGACTTCGCTGAGACCCTGGTCGCCGATCGATACGCCCTCGAGCGGGAGCTCGGCCGGGGCGGCATGGCCACCGTCTGGCTGGCCCGCGATCTCCGCCACGACCGCCTGGTCGCCGTCAAGATCCTGCATCCCGCGCTGGCCGGCGCCATCGGGGTCGACCGGTTCATCCGCGAAGTCCGGCTAACCGCCCGGCTCCAGCATCCCCACATTGTGTCGATCCTGGATTCCGGCGTGCTCGTCGCGGCCGATGGCATGTCGTTGCCATGGTACGCCATGACCTACCTCGAAGGCGAATCACTGCGCACCCGGCTCGCCCACGAACACCAGCTGCCAATCGACGAGGCGCTGGACATCACCGAGGCCGTGGGCGCTGCCCTCCAGGTAGCCCACCGCCACGGCATCGTGCACCGGGACATCAAGCCGGAGAATGTGTTCCTCTCGGGTGGTCACGTCTACGTCGTCGATTTCGGGATCGCCAAGGCGCTCATCGAGACCGGAGCCGAACGACTTACCAGCACGGGACTCGCCATCGGCACCCCGGCCTACATGAGCCCCGAGCAGGCGACGGCCGATCGCATCGACGCCCGAAGCGACCAGTACAGTCTGGCGACCATCCTCTACGAGATGCTGGCTGGCGAGCCCCCGTTCAGCGGTCCCACCGCCCAGGCCATCGTAGCTCGCAGACTGGCCGAGCCGGCGCGGCCCCTCCATCCGGTGCGCTCAACCGTGCCGGAAGCGGTCGAGCGGGCGGTGCTCCGGGCGCTGGAGCGCGTCCCGGCCGATCGCTTCCCCGACCTGGGCACCTTTATCGCCGCGCTTCGGGGTACAGCCTCATCCGGAGTGCCGCGCCTGCTTCTCCGCCTGGCTCGGCCTCGCGCCCTGCTGTATGCCGGGCTGCTCGCCGTGGTCGTGACCGGTGGATGGCTGGTCGCGTCGCGCAGCCGCGTCGTTGGCAGGCGTGCCACGGATCCCGAGGTCGTCGCGCTCTACCAGCGCGGCGTCCGCGGCTACGATCGGCGTACCCCGAACGGAATCCTCGAGGCCATCTCGGCGTTCAGCGCAGCCGTGGGGCGCGACTCAACCTATGCACCTGCCTGGACCGGGCTGGCGAAATCCTATGTCCGTGCCTATGAGCGAGCATTCGCCGTCGGGGGGCTGCCTCGGGACAGTTTGCTTCAGCACGCTGTCACGGCACTGGACCGGGCCCTGGCGACGGATTCGAACAGTGCCGAGGCCTGGCTCACGCAGGCAATTGTGAGCAGGCAGATAGATCCAACTAATCTCGGACCGACCTTTCGATCGGTTCGGCGAGCCATCACGCTCGATTCGACCAAGGCCCATGCCTGGCACGTTCTTGCGATCTCGCTAGCCGAAACGGGACCCTTCGAGACCGCCACGGCGGCCTGGAGGCGCTGCGTGCGGGTGGGGCCTTCCTTCACCCAAGGCCTCGCCTTCCTCGGCCTGGCGCACTATTGGCACCGCCAGTACGACAGCGCCGCGGGCTGGGCGGACAGTGCCATTGCGGTGGATCCCAATTACCTGCTCGGGCGCACGACCGCCGGTTACGTTGCGGTCGAGCGTGGCGACTATGAGCGCGCGGTCTCAGCCTTCGACGCCGCACGACGGCTCAGTACCGAGGTCGAAGTGGTGAATGCTCTCGCCGGCAGTGCGCTGGCGAAGGCTCGCGCCGGGCGACGAGCGGAGGCACGCGCCATCCTCCACAGCGCGGACTCGCTCGCGGCCAGTTACCTGCCGGCGCCACTCCACACCGCCGTCTATCTGGCTCAGGCCCACAGCGCGCTCGGCGAGATCGAAAAGGCCATCCAGTGGCTCACCCGGTACGAACCCCGGCGGGACCTCCATTTCCAGCTCCACCTCCGTTGCGACCCGCCCTTCGACCCGCTGCAGAGCGACCCGCGCTTCCGGTCACTCCTCGTCCAGCCAGCACCGCCGCCAGGTCAAGGCTGTTGACCTGCCCGGCGCTGGCGGGCCCCACGAGGCCGCGGGAGACCCACCCGACCCACAACCCACCCGCACAGGAGAGGACGCCTGCGTTGCCCTCCAGACCAGGCCATAGGCACGGGTCCGTGCCACCGCTACTTTCCGAACGATCCCGAATCTCCACGACCCGTCCTGCAGCTGATGGGTCGGCCACCAGCTGAACGCTGACAGCCGACGCCCAACGCCTGAACCGACCATGCGCATTACCGTCCTCACTGGCGGCGCCTCCGCCGAACGCAATGTCGCCCTGGCAAGCGCCCGGCAGATGGTCGCGGCGCTCCGCAACCACGGCCACCACGTGGTGGTCGTGGACACGGTGACCGGCTTCGTGCCCGAGTCTCAGGAGGATGAGCACCTGCTCGGCCGGGTCGGGACTACCTGGCCCTCGGTGGCTGAGCTGGATTCCCGGGAACGAACCTTCCTCCTGAGTGCGCTCGGCGCCTTGCCCGAGGTGCGCCAGGCCGACGTCATCTGTCTCGCGCTCCACGGAGGTCGCGGCGAAGACGGGACCCTCCAGGCCATCCTCGACACCATCGGGGTTCCCTACACTGGCAGCCGTCCCATCCCCAGCGGGATCGCCATGGACAAGGACGCCTCCAAGCGACTGTTCCGCGATGCCGAGGTGCCGACCGCCCCGTGGATCATGGCGCCGGTCCCGGCCGCGACCGTGGAGGCCCGGCTGGGGTGGCCGGCAGTGGTCAAGCCTTCCAAGCAGGGGTCCACCGTCGGCCTCACGGTGGTCCGCCAGGCCGCGGAGTTCGACGGGGCGGTTCAGTTCGCCGCGAAGTTTGATGATGAGGTGATGGTCGAGGCCTTTATTCCGGGCAGGGAGCTTACCGTCGGGATCCTGGAGGATCGGGCCCTCGCCGTGGGTGAGATCATCCCCCGGCACGAGATCTTCGACTACGAGTGCAAATACACCCCGGGCATGTCGGAGGAGATCTTCCCGGCCCTGATTCCGGACCCGCTGACCCGGCAGTGCCAGGAGCTGGGGCTCCTGGCCCACCGGACCCTGAAGCTGGGTGGGTACTCCCGGGTCGATTTTCGCTTGACACCGGAGGGTCGTCTGGTGTGTTTAGAGGCGAATACTTTGCCGGGTATGACCGCCACCAGCCTGCTGCCGCAGAGCGCCCAGGCGCTCGGCATCGGGTTTGCGGAATTGTGTGACCGGATCTGCCGCGCCGCCGAGCCGCGCGGCGTACGGGAACATCGGTGAACCCGTCAGGGTTTCAGTAATTGAGCAGCATATGACCCTTGATAACCCCTCGGTCCCCCGCCTGACCCCCTGGGTGACCCGCCTGATTGCAATCACGGCGGTGGCTCAGTTGCTGCTTGAGACGATTTTCACGTCCCCAGGCATCGTCCTCACCCTCAGTATGGATCCGGCTGGCTTCCTGGGCCATCCATGGGGGGCCCTGACCTACCTCCTGGTACACGGAGGTCTGCTCCACCTCGGTGCCAACATGTTCTGGCTCTACCTGTTCGGCACCGCGGTGGAGACCCGGATGGGATCCCGGACCTTCCTGTGGTACTACCTCTACTGTGGCGTTGGAACGGCGCTATTCGCGCTCCTGATCAACACTTTCCTCCCGGTAGGCAGGATGATCGGCGCCTCCGGGGCGGTGTTCGGCGTGACCCTGGCCTTCGCCATGTTCTGGCCTGACCAGGAGCTGGTCCTGTTCCCGATCATGATCCCCATCAAGGCTCGGACCCTGATGATCGGTGCGGCGGTGGTCGAGCTGGTCCTGTCCCAGGTTCCGGTCTTCGCCCGTGATGGAGTGGCCCACGAGGCTCACCTCGGCGGTATGCTGGCGGGTTGGCTGTTCTTCCGGGTCCAGCGAGTGTGGGTCGGGCGGACCACGCCGCTGCCACGGCGCCAGGTAGAGCAGGCGGTGGTGCTGCAGCAGACGGCCCAGGGTCACGAGGCGGACCCCCGGCCCACCAGCCTGAGCCGGTCGTTCACTGGTCGCCCGGGCCATGATCCGGTCGCGGCCGAAGTCGACCGGGTGCTGGACAAGATCAGCTCCACCGGGATCGACAGTCTCACTCCGGAGGAGCGCCGCTTCCTCGACGAGGTCTCCAAGCGGAAGCAGCGGGACCTCAACTAGGGTACCAACGCCAATCCTTGCGAGCGCCCGACCGGGCGCGAACCAATCCCGCCAGACACACATCACGCTGTGAACCTCGCCGACCCCTGGCGCGAAACCTGGACCCGGCTGGCCCTCGCCCCGCCGGCGACGGCGTTCGATCAGGTCCTGGCGGCCTACCGGGAACCCCATCGCGTCTATCACACCCTGCAACATCTGGAAGAGTGCTTCCAGCGGGTCCGGGAGTTCCCCGGCTCCGCGGAGCAGCCGGGCGAAGTGCTGGCGGCACTGTGGTACCATGATGCGGTGTACGACCCCCATGCCTCGGACAATGAAGACCGGAGCGGGAACCTGGCCGGGGCGGTACTCCTGGAGGCGGGGGCGGCGGTGGCCGCGGTCACCCGGGTCCGGTCCCTGATTCTCGCGACCCGCCACGACACCTCACCCGGCCCGGGAGACGCTGCCCTGGTCGTGGACATCGACCTGGCGATCCTGGGCGCCGACGCTTCGCGGTTCGACCAATATGAGCATCAGGTCAGGGAGGAGTACTCCTGGGCCCCGGATCCGATCTTCGCAGCCACCCGGCGCCGGATCCTCACCGGATTCCTGCGCCGGGCGGGGATCTACACCACGGCCCCCTTCCGATCACGCTTCGAGGCACCGGCACGGATCAATCTGGAGCGCGCGCTGGCACGACTTTAGCCCCTCTTTCTGGAACCGGCGTCGCTGCGCCGCGGCCTCACGCCGTTGTCAGGACACTGTGCGCAATGCCGGCGGCACCTGCGCCCGGCAGCCGGCCGGCGACCTCTTGACATTCTGCGGCCGCCAGATTGCCTGCGATTTTCCGTACACCTCCGTCAAGAAATTGCCTCTTGCTTCTCGCTCCGAAGAACCGATATTCCCGCACGTGTTGATCAACCTTGTGCCCGAGTTCCTCAGTGTCCTCGGCGCCGCTGATCCAGAGGCGGCCTTCCAGCAGTACCTCATTGCCCACCGCGCCGTGCTCTCCGCCTACTGGCACAATTTCGTGCTGGACCTGGATAGCCCCCAGGCCCCGGCGGTCATCGCCCATGCCCTGGCCGCCAATCGCTCCGATCTGCGCGAACTGCTCGACTCCACCGACGTCGAGGGGATCGTCGAAGACGCCATTGCCCAGGCGGAGGACGTGCTCCAGGTCGATCGACCGACCGATGTCTATCTCATGGTGGGGATGGGGGCGGCCAACGCCGGTGAACTGGTCGTCGGGGGCCGCGGGGTCGCGTTCATCTGCCTGGAGCACTTTACCGGACGGGCCAATCCGGAAACCTACGGGATGGGCCTCCCCCCGGAACTGATTCCGCTCTGGGTCGGGCACGAACTGGCCCATTGCGTTCGCTACACTTCGCCCGCCAGCCAGAGCGAACTGAAACGCCTGGTCGCGGACCAGGGCGGGTTCTACGACTACTGGGTCACCGGAAGCCGTGCCTCGCTCCGCGAATTGATCGTGAATGAGGGTCTCGCCGTGCATGCCGCCGAAGCGGTGGCGCCTGGCCTCGACCCGGCCAACTATTTCGGCTACCCCCGGCGGCAGTACCGGCGACTCAGGGAGCTGGAGACGTTCCTCCGCCGGGTGATCGAGCCCGAGCTGGAGGGGTGCGGGATCGGGCTCCGGCTCCGCTACCTCTCGGGTGGCATGAGCCCCTCGGCACGACTGGTTGCGGGTCGGGTGCTCCCCGAGCGGTCGGGGTATTACCTCGGGCACCGTATGAGCGAGGCCCTGGTGCAGGAACGCGGCATCGCGGGGGCGCTCCGGGCCACCGCCCAGGAATGCCAGCTGGCGGAAGACCTCGCGCGGGGGATTCAGTCGGCCTAGCTTCCCGGAGTTCGCCCCGGCCGACCCCTCGCGAGGCCTTCCGTCATGTCGATCCTCTCCCGCCTGTTCGGTCCCCGGACCCCACCCCCACCGCCCCCGGTTCAGATCACCTACAAGAAGAAGGGCACCATCGTCATCCACGCCACGATCGTGGTGCGTGATGAGGACGGTCGGGAGATGATCCAGCCCGCCAACCAGAAACCTCTGCCCAAGCTGTGCGGCTGCGGCAAGTCGGAGATTCCCCCGTTTTGCGATGGCAGCCACAAGACCGCGGGGCGCGGCTAGCCGGACCCGCGGACCTGGCCTGCTCGCTCCTCATCCACCCCGGCTCACTCCATCCTCCCCACCAGCTCCTTCACCAGCTTCGCCGCTACCCGCGCAGTGAGATCGCGGAGGTCGTTGCCCGGGTTGAGTTCCACTACATCGGCGGCCACCAGCAGGCGGCGTGGCACGGCCTGCAGCAGGGTCATCGCCTCCCGGGTGGTCAGGCCACCCGGCTCGGGGTGATTGATGCCAGGCGCGCACGAGGGGTCCAGCACGTCGAGGTCGAACGAGAGATAGAGTGGGCCCTCCAGCGCAGCCACTGTCGCTTGCATCGCCGCGAGGCCCTGTCGCATCGTCACCATCGCGACCCCGAAGCGCCTGGCCTGCTCAGCCTGGTGCGCATTCAGGGTCCGAATCCCCAGCTGCACCAGGCGGTCACACAGGCCCTCCTCCATGATCCGTGCAAAGGGACAGGCGTGGGAGTTGGGCTCCCCGTCGAACCGGTCGTAGAGATCGGGATGGGCATCCAGGTGCAGGATGGTCAGGCGGGGCACCCGGCGACGCACCGCCCGCAGCAGCGGCCAGGTGATGGAGTGATCGCCGCCGAGGAAGATCGGTCGGACCGCGGGGTCAAGCGCGGCCGCCGCGGCCTCGATGGCATACAGCGGATTGACCACCCTGGCGAAGTCCACGTCCCCCGCATCGCCCAACAGCGGCGCCACGTCGGCGACGTCTTCATTCCAGGTGTTGGTCGACCCGGACTGTAGCGCGGCCCGAACGGCCGCCGGCCCCCCGGCGGCACCCCGCTGAAAGGAACTGCCGGCATCGTAGGGCACGCCGAGCAGGGTGGCCCTCACCGGTCCTCCAGCCGCGGCGGGTTCAAAGCCGGTCCGTTACCCGACAACCCGAGTACCGGCGAGCCGCTATTCGACATGGACCGGGTCTCCCACCTTGAGCACACCGGTCCCGTAATGCACCAGGTTCTGTCCGAACATCACCTGACCATTGACGCGTCGAAAGGTGGCGAGGGTCCTGAGCGGCTCGTCCCCGTCCCTCCGGCCCGCCACCTGGTCGGTGGTGGTCATCACGCAGCGGGCGCAGGGCTTCACCACCTCCATGGGCACCGGCCCGATGCGAATCCGCCGCCACCCGTCCTCCGCGAAGGGGGAACTCCCATGCACGACCAGGTTGGGGCGGAAGCGATTCATCGGCAGCGGGCGCGGCAGTCGGCGGTTGAGTTCCCCGAGCGAGTCTTGCCCGATCAGCAGGAACGGGAAGCCATCGGCGAAACCGGTGCGCCCGCCCCGGGGCGCATGATCCCGATCCACCTCACGAACCAGCGTCACGGGGAAATGGGCCAGCAGGCACTCCTGCTGCAGCGCCTCGGAGAGCCAGGCATCGGCCTCGTGATCCGGTGCGACCACGACCAATGGATCATCCCAGACCCGAGTGGAGATCGGCCGGCCCCCAAGGGGATCGAGCGCGGTCACCAGGTCGGCCTGATCCGGCGCCTGCAGCACCAGGTGCGGCGGCCGGATCTCTGGCCGGATCAGCGCCAGTCGGGGGTGTTCCCGCTGCGTCAAGAACTCGCCCCGCGGCGTGACCGCCATCCAGCGGCGATCGTAGCGGAGTCCAAGCTCCTCGACCTCCCAGCGGGGCACGCTGATCCCGGCGCCTGACTTGAGGGGGTAGAGGGTAATACCGGAGAGATGCATGAGAGTCATCGCAGACCGGCCGGGTTGATCACTTGCCGACGCAGAAGGCACTGAACAACTGACTCAGTATCTCCTCCACGTCGACCTGCCCGATCAACTGGTCCAGGGCGCGGACCGCCTCCTGCACGTGGTGCGCCGCGAGCACGGGGTCGCCTCCCGGCGCCAGGTGGGTCCGGGTTGCCCCCAGCTCGCTCGCCGCACGCTCCAGAGCCTGACGGTGCCGGTCCCGCGTGAGCGCGGGCTCGAGGTCACCCAGCGCCGCACCCGCCGCGAACAGCTGTTCCACGACCCGACGCTTGAATTCTCCCAGCCCCTCTCCCGTCACCACCGAGACCCCCAGGCGCGCACCGTCGGGAGCGCCGAGATCCGACTTGGTGCGAACCCGGAGCAGGGGAGCGCCCGCGACGCCGGCGCCGGCAGCCACCGCATCGGCGACGACGCCATCATCGCACTCCACCACCAGGTCGGCCGCCTCCAGGTAACGCCGACTCATCGCCTGCCCCAGCTGGTCCAGCCGGACCCTGGTCTCGGCCAGGCCAGCGGTGTCGACCAGCCGGATGGGCCAGTCGAGGAACACCGCGGGCGACTCGATCGCGTCTCGGGTAGTTCCCGGAATCTCGGTCACCACCGCCCGGTCGACGCCCAGCAGGGCGTTGAACAGCGAGGACTTGCCGACATTGGGCCGGCCGGTCAGGACCACCATCGCCCCCCGGCGCACCCGTTCCGCCAGGGGAGCGGTCGCCAGCAGGGCGTCGAGCTGGCGACCGACCACGGCGCGTTGCTCCTCCAGCCGTTCCCGGCTCACCGGCCCGTCGTCTTCCTCGGGGAAGTCCACCTCGTAGGCCAGCAGCGCCAGCAGCTCCAGCAGTCCACGGCGCAGCCCGGCGATCCGCCGAGACAGCCCGCCCTCGAGTTGACCCAGGGCAACCCGGGACTGCACCGGCGTTTCCGCGTCGATCAGGTCCCCGACCGCCTCCGCTTGCAGCAGATCCAGCTTGCCATTGAGCACTGCCCGCCGGGTGAACTCGCCCCGCGGCGCGGGCCGAGCCCCGGCCGCCTCCAGCGCTGCCTGCAGCCGGGCCGGAACCGTAAGCCCGCCGTGGCAGGAGAACTCCACGGTGTCCTCGCCGGTGGCGCTCCGAGGCCCCAGGAATACGGTGTACACCCCCCGGTCGATCAGCGCCCCGGTGGCATCCCGGAATCCGGCGAACCGCGCGCTGCGGTCGGGCGCCGACCGAAACCCGCGGACCACCCGCGCCGCGACCGCCAGCGACCCGGTGCCGGTCAGGCGGATCACCGCCAGGGCCGATCGGCCGGGCGGAGTGGCGAGGGCGACGATAGGTTCGGAATGCATGCCGTCACTTCTTCTGCTTGACCACCACCGGAGGCGGCAGCCCCCTGGCCTTCATCCGCTCCTTGGCCAGGTACCACTGCTGCGGAATGCTCACCAGGTTCTGGATGAAATAGTAGAGATTCAGCCCCGATGCGAAGTTGAAGAACAGCACCGTCATCATCACCGGCATGACGTACAGCATCATTTTCGTCTGCGGGTTGGGAGGCATCCCCATCATGCCGACCCAGGTAACCCCGAACATCGACAGGCCCATCAGGACCGGGATGATGTACAGCGGGTCCTTGAGCGACAGATCCGGCAGCCAGATGAAGGACTGGCCCCGTAGCTCGATGGTGTTGGACAGCACGAAGAACAGCGCCAGCAGCACTGGCCAGGGCAGAAGCATCGGCCAGCAGCCGCTGAAGGGATTGACCCCCTCGCGCTTATACAGGCTCATCATCTCCTGCTGCAGCCGCTGGGGGTCCTCCTTGTAGCGTTCCTGGATCCGCTGCATCTCCGGCTGCAGTGCCTGCATCCGGATGCTGGCCCGCATGCCCTTCTGGTTGAGCGGCCACAGCACCACCCGGACCATGATGCCGAAAAGGATCAACACCAGACCGTAGGCCAGGGACAGATGCTCGTGGCACCACACCAGGAGGTCCCGCGCCGCGACGGCCAGCGGGCGGATCAGGGTCCGGAATCCCGGCCAGCCATAGGGATTGATGTCGTAGAAGTCGTGTCCCACCGCCCGCAGCCGGGGATACTCCATCGGCCCCGCGTACAACCGATAGGCGAAGCTGCCTGAGGGTGGCAGCGGCACCCCGAGCGTGACCTGGGCGCGCGTCACCTTGGGCTGTCCTGGCAGCGGCCGGATCGTAGCCCCGCTGATCGGAGCCGAGTTCGAGTCGACCGCCAGCACGGCGCACACGAAGTACTTGGACTTGACTGCCGCCCACTCGAACGGCCCCTCGAGAGTCACCGCTGGCTGGTCAGCCTTGAGCTTCGAGAACGGGCTCAGGCTGGATTGGTCGGTCTTGGTGACCACCGCGTAGGTGAAGTAATTCCCGGCCGAGTCGGATTCGGTCTGCCGCAGACCGTCTCCCATGCCGATGAGCAGATGTCCTCCGACTGGCCCCAGTCCTTCGATGCGCCCCTGGACCTCGATCTGGTAATCATCGGGACGGAACCGGTACTCCAGCCGCACCACCACCCCGCCCCGGGTTCCCGTCAGACTCAGGGTCACCGGGCCGTCAACGCTGAGGCGCCGCGCTGATGGTATGAAATCCCAATCGTCCAGCGACAGTGTGTCCCGGCCCACCAGCAGGGCCAGCTGGTTGATCGCCGAGCCGTCGCGGATCATGCGCACCGGGCTGCCGCGGTCGGCCGGGTTCAGCGCTCGATAGCGCTCGAGGCTGCCCTGGATCAACCCGCCGCCGCGGGTGGAAAAGGCGTAGTGGTACAACGGGCTCGACACCACGACCGTGTCCGCGGGCCGCCCGGCTACCGGACCCTGCCTGACGGCCTCGGGCAGCACCGTGGTGGCAGGCGTGGCCGATGCGGCCGTCGAGTCCACCGGGATGGCGGCTGGAGGGCGGGTACGGGGTGGCGACTTCAGAAAGAATGACGGGCCGATGGCGATGACCATCATCAGCACGAGAGCCCATATGACGCGACGATCCATGGGGGTGGAGGGACCTGGGTCAGGGGACCGGGTCATGGCCGCCGGGATGCCAGGGGTGGCAGCGCACCAGGCGCCGCACGCCGAGCCAGACCCCCTTCAGGGCGCCGTAGCGCTGCACTGCCTCGAGGGTGTACTGGGAGCAGCTCGGCCAGAAGCGACAGCTGCGAGGGAGACCGGGGGATATGAATGCCTGATAGAGCCGGATGAGGAGGATTGCGAGCCAGCTCAGCGGTACGAGTATCCAGCCGCCGACCGACTGAGGCCTGGGAAGGAAATCGGCAGACCCGGAGTCCGAGGCGCCGGCAGGCGCAACTTCCTCGTCTTCCGGGAGCCTGGCCCCGGACCCCATCATGGTTCTCACAGCGACTCTACCCAAGCCACCATCTCTCCCCTGAGGTCGGTGAAACTTGCCCGGTAGGCGGAGAGCCGGGCCCGCACCACAAGGTCGCGGCCTCCTTGCCGGTCCTGCACCTCCCGGCGCCAGATCTCCGACAGCCGCCTGCGCAAACGATTACGGGCCACCGCGGTGGACTGGAACTTCGGAACTATCAGTCCCATCCGGGGGTGGCCCGTCAGATTGTCCAGCCAGACGAACTCCAGCAATTTCATCCGCTGTCGGCGGCCCGACTCGAGACAGCGCAACCGCTCGGCCCGACCCGCCAAGCGGCTGGCACGGGGCCGCCGCTCAGGTCCCGTCAGCGACTCCCGTGCTTGGAGCCGATCGACACGGTCAACTGCTTGCGGCCCTTCTTGCGCCGCCGCGACAAGGTTGCCCGACCCCAGCGGGACTCCATCCGGGTCCGGAAACCATGCTTGGACACCCGGCGCTTGTTCCGCGGGCGGTAGGACGGATTCATGGTCAGAAACCCCTCAAATGAGCCCGCAAACCTACCCGAGCCCCCCCTCGAAGGTCAAGGTTGACTTTTCCACATCGGTCCCATACAATCGACCGCCCTTGCGAACGCCCTACCTGTACTAAACAGCATGCCGCTGTCTGCCAAAGAACTCTGGAAGCGTATTCTCGATGAGGCTAGTAGCCAGCTTCCAGACAAGGTAGTTCGTGCTTGGCTCGAACCCACCGAAGCCGTCGCCCTTCAGGACGACAGGCTGCTGGTGGCCGCGCCGGACGAATTCGCCGCCAAGTGGAACGAGGCCAACCACGGAGCCTTCCTGTCACGGGTCGCAGAGACCGTGGCCGGACGACCCCTGGCGGTGACGTTCCGGGTGCAGGAGGACCGCCAGCGGCGGCCCCAGATGGACTTCTTCGTGAGTCCACCTTCCGGGTCGGCGGCGGCTCCGGTGCAGACTAACCCCAGCAACCAGCCGCTGAACGAGCGGTATTCGTTCGAGAGCTTCGTCATCGGGAAGTCCAACCAGCTGGCCGCCGCCGCGGCGCACGCCGCGGTGGAGGCACCCGGCAAGACTTATAACCCCCTGTTCATCTACGGGGCCACCGGGCTGGGCAAAACCCACCTGATGCAGGCCATGGCCCATGGCATCCTGCGCCGCGGCCCGGGAACCCGGGTCCTGTACGTCAGCGCGGAGCAGTTCATCAATGAGGTGATCGAGGGCATTTCGCGGCGCACCATGCCCGAACTGCGCAAGCGCTACCGCCACGATATCGACCTGTTCCTGGTGGACGACGTCCATTTCCTGGAGGGCAAGGAGGCCACCCAGGAGGAGTTTTTCCATACCTTCAACGCGCTGTATGAGGGTGGCAAGCAGATCGTGCTGACCTCCGACCGGCCGCCCAAGGACATCCCCGGCCTGGAAGCGCGCCTGGTCAGTCGGTTCGAGTGGGGCATGGTGGCCGATATCGGCCAGCCGGATCTGGAGCACCGGATCGCGATTCTCCGCAAGAAGCAGGAGCAGGATCACCTGGAGATGACCATTCCGGATGATGTTCTGCGGTTCATCGCCGAACACGTCCGTTCCAACGTCCGGGAGCTGGAGGGATGTATCATCAAGCTGCTCCTGTACGCTTCCCTCAAGCACCGTGAGGTTTCGATCGATCTCGCCCGGGAGGCCCTGGCCGACAAGATCCGGCTGACCGATGATCTGCCGGCCTCGCCTCGCACCATGCCCACCATCGACCGGATCCAGGACGTGGTGGCCCGGCGCTGGGGCGTCACCTCGGAGCAGCTCCGGTCCAAGGCCCGCATCAAGACCCTGGTGGTGCCCCGGCAGATCGCCATGTACCTCGCGCGGGACATGCTGCAGATGCAGCTGATCGAGATCGGCCAGGCGTTTGGCGGGCGGGATCACTCGACCGTGATTCACAGCGTAGACAAGGTCCAGCGCCAGATGGCCCGGGACCGCAGCTTCCGGGATCGCATCGAAAGCGCACGCTCGGAGCTGATTGCACAGTAGTTTCCACGCCGGTCGGGGACTTGTGGGAAGTCCGGAGAACCCATCCGGATCTCCCCAGTGGATCCCCGGCCTCCACAGCCGCTCCACAGCGGCGAAGACGGGAAGTCGCGGCGGGCGCGTGGATTGCCGGGGTCGTCCACATATCCAGACCCCCTACTGCTACGACTAGATAGGTTACTTCCAGTACCAGTAGTTCTTTCTTGCACACCGAGGACGGGATGAAGTCCACAACCGCCCGGGAGCACTTCCAGCAAGGCCGGCAGGCGGACAGCGCCTCGATCCCC